>NZ_CAXBJS010000066.1:0-14102 GCF_963976025.1 uncultured Arenimonas sp. | reverse complement strand
AAGGGCAGCTCGAAGGCTGCGCAGCGCAGGTGGTCGAGCAGGATCAGCGGCTGGTCGGGCGCGATGCGCGCGTGTTCGGGATTGGCGGCTTCGAAGAAACCGGGATGCCTTACCAGGTACTGGTCCAGCGGGTCCGAGGACGCCACCAGCACGCCCAGCGAAGGCTGCTGGCGCCGGCCCGCGCGGCCCACGCGCTGCCAGGTGGCCGCCACCGAACCGGGGTAGCCGTTGAGCACCACGACGTCGAGCGCGCCGATGTCCACGCCCAGCTCAAGCGCCGAGGTGCTGACGATGCCATCGACGTTGCCGGCGCGCATCGCGCGTTCGGCCTCGCGGCGTTCATTGGGCAAATACCCGCCGCGGTAGGCGCGGATGCGCGGCGGCTTGCGCGGGTCGTGGTCGAAGACATCCTTCAGGTATTTGGTAAGCACCTCGACCATCGTGCGCGACTGCGCGAACACCAGGGTCTTCAGGCCGGCCCGTATCGCCAGGCGGGCGATGCGGTTGGACTGCGAACGCGCCGAGGCGCGCAGGCCCAGGTCGGGATTCACCACCGGCGGATTCCACAGCAGCAGGTGTTTTTCGCCGGTCGGCGCGCCCGATTCGGTGATGGCCTCGATGGGCGCTTCCACCAGCGCTTCGGCATGCTGCTGCGGATTGCCAATCGTCGCCGAGCACAGGATGAACTGCGGGTTGGCGCCGTAGAACGCGCACACGCGCTTGAGCCGCCGCACCACGTTGGCCAGGTGCGAGCCGAACACGCCGCGGTAGGTGTGCACTTCGTCGATCACCACGTAGCGCAGGTTTTCGAAAAACTGCGCCCACTTGGTGTGATGCGGCAGGATGGCCTGGTGCAGCATGTCGGGGTTGGACACCACCAGGTCGGCGTGCAGGCGGATGGCCTGGCGGGCGTCGCCGGGCGTGTCGCCGTCGAAAGTGTGGCAGCGCAGGCCCAGGTCGCCGGCGCGGTTGAGTTCCAGCAGGTCGGCCACCTGGTCCTGCGACAGCGCCTTGGTCGGGAACAGGAACAGCGCCTTGGCCTGCTGCTGCATCGCCGCCGCGACCACCGGCAGCGTGTAACACAGGCTTTTGCCCGAGGCCGTGGGCGTAACCACCACGAAGTTCCTGCCGGCGCGGGCCGCGTCCCAGGCCTGGGCCTGGTGGCTGTAGAGCTGGCCGATGCCGCGCGCGCGCAGCGCCGAGGCCAGCGCCGGCGGCAGGTCGCCGGGCAGCGGCGCGTAGCGGCCTTCGCGCGCGGGCTGGATGAAGTGGCCGGTGACCCGGTCGGCGTACTTGGCCTGCAGCCGGCTGGCCAGCTGCCGCGGGTCGCGCACGCGTGGCGCCAGCGGCGAGTCTTCCGGTTCCCGGGCCGCTTCACCGGGGGCAAGGGCAAGGTCGCGGGCGTCGTGGCGGGCGAGGGCGTTGGCGGGCATGGGGGCTTGGATGCGGCGAGGGGCGTTCATTAGCCGCCCCGGCCGTCTCATTACGTGAGACAGGACACCGGGGTAGGCTTGACCCACGTCAACGCCACCGCGCCCCGCCGGCGTAGGGTGGCTGCACCCCCCTGCCTTCTTACGAGGAGCCTGGCCATGATCCGCGACCTGTTTGTTTTCCTGCAGGGCACGCCCGCCGACGCTGCAGCGCTTGATGCCGCCATCGCCCTGGCCCAGGCCCATGACGCCCACGTCGCGGCCCTGGCCGTGGCGCATGCGCCGGTGCCTTTCGCCAGCGAGTGGGGCGTTACCGCCGTCGGCCTGGACCAGGCCGGTTTCGAAGCCCTGCGCAAGGCGGCCGAGGACGCCGCTGCCGGCGCCCGCAAGAGGCTCGAAGCCGCCGGCGTCGCCCATGAAGTACGCGTGGCCGATTCACCCCTGGCCTGGCCCGAGGAAGTGGCCGCGCTGCACGCCCGCCACGCCGACCTGTGCGTGTTCGGCGGGCCGGCGCCCGACGCGCCCGGCTCGCGTTTCGGCACCAGCTTCGACGCCCTGCTGATGCATTCGGGCCGGCCGGTGCTGCTGGTGCCCGACGGCGTCAAACTGATGGTGCCGCCGCGGCGCGTGGTGATCGCCTGGCAGCCTCGCCGCGAGGCCAGCCGCGCCGTGCACGACGCCTTGCCCTGGCTGCCGCGCGATGCCCGCGTGGATGTGCTGGTGGTCAACCCGCAGTCAACGGCCCTGGGTTATGGCGAAGCGCCGGGTTCGGACATCGCCCGCCACCTGGCGCGGCATGGCTGCCAGGCCAAGGTGGTGGAAGTCGAACGCGGCAGCCACAGCACCGGCCAGGCCATCCTTGAACACGCCCGGGAGAGTATTGCCGACCTGGTGGTGATGGGCGGCTTCAGCCACTCGCGCTGGCGCGAACAGGTCTTTGGCGGCGTTACCCGCACGGTGCTCGAAGGCACGCGCACGCCGGTGCTGTTCTCGCACTGAAGCGCGGCTTCAGCTCGACGCCACCCGGTTGCGGCCGCTGGCCTTGGCAGCGTACAGCTGCCGGTCGGCCGCGCGCACCAGCGACGCGGCGTCAACGTCCGGGTCGTAGCTTTTGGCCAGGCCGGCGCTGACGGTCACCACGCCCAGGGGACTGGCCGGGTGTTCGATGGCCGTCGCCGCGATGTCCTCGAGGATGCGCCGCAGGATGCGTTCGGCGTGCGGCACCGCGATCGAGGTGAACACCAGCGCGAATTCCTCGCCGCCGTAGCGGTAGCAGCGCACGTCGCGGCGGATCTGCCCGGCCAGCACGTCGGCGACCTTGCGCAGCGCCTGGTCGCCCGCTTCGTGGCCCAGGGTGTCGTTGTAGGGTTTGAAGTAGTCCACGTCGAGCATGCCAAGCGCCAGGCCCGCCATTGGTTCGGGATGCGACAGCAGTTTGGCCAGGTCGTCGTCGAAGGCGCGGCGGTTGGGCAGGGCGGTCAGGCTGTCGGTGCGGGTCAGCTGTTCAAGCCGGCGGTTGGCGGCGGCCAGTTCGCGGGTGCGGTCTTCGACGGTGCCTTCGAGTTCGAACTGGCGCTGTTCGACCTGGCTGGCGAGGTCGCGGAAGCTGCGCGACAGGCTGCCGATCTCGTTTTCTTCGGCCAGTGGCAGGTCGGCGACCGCGGCCTCGGTCTGTTCGCCGCGCGCAATGCGGTCGGCGGCGTCGCGCAGTCGCCGCACCGGTTGGCTGACACGCCGGCCCAGCACCGTGCCCACCACCACCAGCAGGATCAGCTGCAGCGCCAGGCCCAGCGCCAGCAGGATCGCCGCGCCGCGGTGCGCGGCACCGGCCACCTGTTCGGCCGGGTAGATCGTGGCCAGTTGCCAGTCCGGGCCTTTCACGCGGGTGAACACGACGTAGGCACCGCTGTGCTCGTCCTTCATCACGTGGGCCGAGTGGCCTTGCTGGAAGTGTTCCGCGGCCAGTCGGTGGATGCGCGCGGGAAAGGGGTCGTCCAGCGCATCGACATGCAGGATGCCCCGCTCCTGGTCGCCGACGGACAGGGTTTCCGGGCCGGCGATCAGGTCGCCGCCAGGACTGAGCAGCAGGGTTTGCGCGCCGACCAGGCGGCTGCGGCGCAGGCGCGCCAGGATGTCGTCGAGCAGGATGTCGTGGCTGGGATTCACCAGGTGCCGGCCGCCATCGTCGACCGGCAGCTGTACGGTCACGGTCCATTGCCGGGCGGTCTTGTCGAAGTAAAGGCCCGACCAGACCGCTTCGCGGCCGGGGTTGGCCTCGGGGCGGGTTCCCGCGATGACCGCGCCTTCGGTCACATCCAGGTCCGGCGCGGCCTGCAGTCCCCAGGGGACGCCCGGCCAATAGATCACCAGGCCGTTGTCCGGCAGCGAGGCGTGCAGGTTGGCGAAGGGCTCGCGCCAGGCCGGGCCGAACTCGGCCACCAGGTCGGTGGTGATCACGGCGCGCCGGCGCAGGTCCTCGTCCGGCGGCGTCGGGCGGCGACCGAGGAAACCGGTGGTGTGGATCGCGTAGCGGCCGTCCTCGTGGCGCCGGCCGCGGAAATAGGACGGGTCGAGCCGGACGGCGCCGTCTTCGCCGACGCGGTACATCGCGTCGAACCGGGCACCGTAATCAACAGCCTGGTCCTTGTAGCGACGCAGGAACTCCGCGCGGAACAGCTCCAGGTGCGCGAGCGCGTCGCTGAACGACTGTTCCTCCTGAAGGCCCTGCAGTTCCGCGTGGCGGCGCAGCTGGTCCAGGGCGCGGTCGCGCGAGAGCTGCCAGGCATAGGCATAACCCAGGCCGGTGGCACACACCACCGCCAGGGTCGACCACAGGGCTACGCGCCCCAGGACCTGTTGGGCCAGCAGGCGCATGGGCTCAGCCGCAGCGTACCGTCAGCACCTTGTTGTCCTTGTCCACGTCCAGGTTCACCCGGTCTTCCCGGTAATCCATGGTGACCATCATGCCGGGCTTGATCACCCGCACGCGGTCCGAGCCGGTGTCGGCCTTGACCCTGGCGACCAGGGCTTCGTCGGCGACGTTGCCCACGGCCCACTGGCCGGCTTTGGCGTCACAGGTCATGGCGGCGTCCTCGTTTGTAGCGGGCTCGGTGGTGCCGGGCTCGTCCATGGCGGGCGGCGGCGGCGGGGCGGCAAACGCATCGGCGCTGTCCTCCGCCGCAGGTGGCTCCTGGGACGGGGTGGCGCAGGCCGAAAGGGCGAACAAGCCAGCCAGGGCCAGCGACAGGGGTCGGATCAGGCGCATTCGGTCTCTCCGCAGGGGGGATGGGGCGAGCGTAGCGCAGGGCGGGGCGGGCGTGGGCCAGCGGGCCCGCGCCAGGCTGAATGGGGGCATTGGTGCAACGATACGTGCCAGTGGGCGGGCTTTGTTTCACCGGTGTTGTCACCCATGCTGGAGCCATCCCAACGGAGTACCCGCCATGAAGCCCACCCTCACTGCCCCGACCGCCCTTGCCGGCCTGTCCCTTCGCAACCACATCGTTATGGCGCCGATGACCCGTTCGCGCGCCCCCGGCAACGTACCCAACGCCCTGATGGCCACCTATTACGGCCAGCGCGCCAGCGCCGGCCTGGTGATCACCGAAGGCACCTCGCCGTCCCCCAACGGCCTGGGCTATTCGCGCATCCCCGGCCTGTTCAACGCCGAACAGGCCCGCGGCTGGGCCACCGTGGCCAAGGCCGTGCACGGCGGCGGCGGCCGCATTTCCATCCAGCTGATGCACAGCGGCCGCATCGGCCACCCCGCCAACCTGCCCGAGGGCGCCGAACTGCTGGGTCCCTCGGCCATTGCCGCCGCCGGCCAGATCTGGACCGACACCCAGGGCATGCAGGACCACCCGGTGCCGCGCGAAATGAGCGAAGCCGACATCGCCGCCACCCGCGACGAGTACGTGCGCGCGGCGCTGCTGGCGCGCGAAGCCGGCATCGATTTCGTCGAAGTGCACGCCGCCAACGGCTACCTGCCGGGCCAGTTCCTCAACCCCAGGTCCAACCAGCGCAGCGACGCCTACGGCGGCAGCGGCGAAAACCGCCGTCGTTTCCTGCTGGAACTGGTTGATGCGGTGGTTGCCGCGATCGGCGCCGGCCACGTCGGCGTGCGCGTCTCGCCCTTCAACGCCTTCAACGACCTGGCCGCCAACTTCGACGGCGAGCGCGAGGAGTACCTGGCCCTGGTCGACGCCCTGGCCGAACGTGGCCTGGCCTACCTGAGCCTGATCGCCACCCCCGGCGCCGTGCCCGACGAGGTGGTGGATGAAACCCGCCGCCGCTTCCCCGGCGCGCTGATCCTGGCCGGCGACTACGACGCCAGCCGCGCGGAAACCGACCTGGCCGCGGGCCGCGCCGACCTGATCGCCTTCGGCCGCCCCTTCATCGCCAACCCGGATCTGCCGGCGCGACTGGCCGCGAAGGCGCCGCTGGCCGAGATGCAGGCCGACAAGCTGTACACGCCGGGTCCCGAAGGCTATTCCGACTACCCGGCGCTGTCGGAATCCGCGGCCGCCTGAGCCCGGGCAGGACTTCCGGCGGTGTCCACGTTCATGCGGGCCGTGTGAGAATCGCGGCCCTCATGAATACCCTCCTGCGAAGGCTGCCCTGGCTGCTGCTCGCCAGCCTCTTGCTGGCGGGCTGTAGTGGCGCGGACACGCGCCCGGACCTGGCGCGCCTTTACGAAGAAGACACCCGCAACCAGGCCCAGCCGCCGGTCATCCTGATCCACGGCCTGATGGGCTCGACCCTTGTCGAGCGCGACACCGGCAAGGAGTACTGGCCGGGCGGCCTGGGCACGCTGGCCTTCAGCGACTACCGCGAGCTGGCGCGCGTGCGCGACGTTGAACAGCGCGGCGGCGGCCTGGTGCCCGGCGACCTGTTCTACGGCATCGCCCGCACCGATTATTACGAGGCGCTGCTCACCGCGCTCGAGGACGTGGGCCGTTTCCGTCGCGCCGAACCCGGGCAGCCGGTGCGCGGCGCAAACGACCGCCGGCGCTACTACGTGCTGCTGTACGACTGGCGCAAGGAAAACATCCACGCCGTGCGCCAGCTGCACGAGCTGATCGAACAGATCCGCCGCGACTACGGCGACCCCGACCTGCCGGTGGACGTGCTGGCGCACAGCAACGGCGGCCTGATCGCCAGCTACTACCTGCGCTACGGTCCGCAGGACATCCTCGACCGCAACGAATTCACCCCCTGGGACGAGGGCGCGCACCGCATCCGCCGCATGGTGCTGCTGGGCACGCCCAACCTCGGTTCGGTGATCAGCCTCGAGCGCCTGCAGAAGGGCGTGAAGATCGCCTTCCGGACCGTGCCGGTGGAAGTACTGGCGACCTTCGCCACGCCCTTCGAAACCCTGCCGCACCCGGACGCCAAGGTCATCTACGGTCCCGCGGGCGAGCTGTTGGACCTGAACATCTACAGCGTCGACACCTGGCGCCGGCACCGCTGGGGCGTTTTTTCGCCCGAGGTCGAAGCCCGCGTGCTGGCCGCCGCGCACGGCCCGGAAACCGGCGCCCTGCAGCTGGCCGCGCTGCATGCCACCTTCGCGCGCCACCTCGAGCGCGCCCGCAAGCTGCACATGGCCCTGGCCGAGCCGATCCAGAGCAACGGCGTGGAAGTCGCGCTGTTCGGCGGCGACTGCACCCTGACCCCGGGCCGGGCCGTCCTGGACCACAAGGACGGCATCCAGAGCCTGGTGGTGCGGCCCGAGGACGTGCAGGCCAAGGTCGACGGCGTGGACTACGAACGCCTGCTGATGCAGCCCGGCGACGGCCTGGTCACCCGCGACTCGCAGCTGGGTCGCGGCCGCGTCGAAGGCATGGGCGCGGCCTACGACAGCTTCCCCTTCGCCCAGACCTTCTTCCTGTGCGAACGCCACGACCAGCTGTCGGTCAACCCCTACTTCCAGAACAACCTGCTGCACTTCCTGCTGTCGCGTTGACGCACGCGCCACCCCGGGCCGGCATAGAATGGCCCCATGAAGGACCTGCGCGCCCTGCTTATCGACTGCCGCATCGAGCTGCGAAAGCTCGCCCGCGACTTCCAGAAGAGCGAGCTTTGCGAACGCCTGGACCTGGCGATCCAGCAGGCCTCCAATGCCAGCCTGCCGCGTGCGCCTGAAGTGGCCACGCAGGCCACCGATGCGCCGCCGTCGGAAAAAACCCAGACCGTCAGCCAGGTCGCCCTGGCCTGGCAGACCGCGGCGCGCGACCTCAAGTTTTCCGACCCGGCCATCCACGCCCGCATGGGCGAAAAGGTGATGCGCCTGCTGGGCGCCAAGACCCTGTCCGACCCGGCCAACGAAATCATCCAGCTCGAAAGCATGGTCAAGGCCGCCGAAGCGCGCATTGCCCAGCTTGAAAAAGCCCAGAAGGCCCTGGAAGTCGAGCGAGACGCCCTGCTCGGCGCCCTGGCCGACGCCGCCCCCGGGCTCAAGGACGGTGGCGACCGGCTTGCCGTGGCCCTGGCCCGCGTGGCCTGGCTCAAGACCGAAGCCGGCAAGGTCGCCAGTGGCCAGGCGCCCGCCAAACGCGCGCCCGAACCCCAGGACACCGTGCCCACGCCCGACCTGCTGCAGGCCGCGGCGGCCGGCGCCGCCAGCTTCAGCAAGGAACAGCGCGAGTGGTGCGTGGGCGAGGCCATGGTGGTCACCGGCTTCCAGTTCACCCCGGTCGAGCTGATCGAAAAAGGCGACGCCGCCATGGCCCGCCTGATCCTCGACGCCCGCAAGGGCGGCTGACGTCGCCATCACCTAAAACCCCCGGGTTTGCGGCAGACTGCCGCCATGGGTCGTCTTGCGTGTGCCTGCCTGCTGCTTGCCCTGGCTTTCCTTGCGCTGGGAGCGTCGGCGGCCGGCGCCCGCGAGGTCCGGGTGGGCGTCTACGACAATCCCCCGAAGCTGCTGCTGGGCAAGGACGGCCAGGCCAGCGGCATCCTCGGCGACCTGCTGGCGCAGATCGCGCGCGAAGAAGGCTGGACCCTTCGCGCCGTGGCCTGCGAATGGGAAACCTGCCTGGCGATGCTGGAGGCCGGCGACCTGGACCTGCTTCCGGACGTGGCCCGCACCGACGAACGCGCGCGCCGCTTCGCGATGCACGAGGTGCCGGCCCTGCGCAGCTGGAGCCAGGTGTACACGCGGCCCGGCCTGCGGCTCGATTCGGTGCTTGAACTCGACGGCCAGCGCGTGGCCGTGCTCGCCGGGTCCGTGCAGCAAGCCTACCTGGGCGAAGCGGCCCACGATTTCGGGCTGGACGTGGAATGGCTGGTGGTCGATTCGATGGACGCCGCGCTGGCCGCCACGGCCGCCGGCAAAGCCGACGCCATGGCCACCAATCACTTCTTCGGCGCGCAGTTCGCCAGTGAACGCGGCCTGGGCGAAACGCCGATCCTGTTCGAGCCCTCCCGGCTTTATTACGCCAGCCGCCGGGGCGCGAACGCCGACCTGCTGCGGGCCATCGACGCGCACCTGGAACGCTGGCAGGGCCGCGCCGATTCCCCGTACTTCACCACGCTGCGCCAGTGGGGCGCGCCTGCCTCCGAACCCGGCCTGCCCCGCTACGTTTACTGGGTGTTCGCCGGTGCCGGCGGCCTGATCCTGCTGGCCCTGGCCGGCATCTGGCTGCTGCGACGCGAGGTGGGCATCAAGACGCGGTCGCTGCGGGCAAGCCAGGAGCAGCTGGCGACCATCCTCGACAGCGTCGATGCGCACATCTACATCAAGGACGCCCGGCTGCGCTATCGCTACGTCAACCGCAAGGTCGCGCAGCTGTTCGGCATGAAGCCCGAGGATGTCATCGGCCGTGGCGACGAAGACTTCTTCGACCAGGCCACGGTCGAGGAGCTGCGCAGGAACGACCTCAAGGTGGTGCGCGACGGCCAGCGCCTGGCACTGGAGGAAGTCAACCGTGCACGCGGGGATGGTGGCGTCGAACACGCCTACCTGTCGGTGAAGATCCCGCTGCTGGGCCCCGACGGCAGGGTCGACGCCCTGTGCGGCATATCCACCGAGATCACCGACCAGCACGTCATGCGCCAGGAAATCGAACGCCTGGCCCTGTACGACCCGCTGACCCAGCTGCCCAATCGCAAACATTTCCTCGAGTGTCTGCGCGAAGCGATCGCCGCAAGCCGCCGGGATGGTTCGGCGGGCGCGCTGGTGGTGCTCAACCTCGACCGCTTCAAGGAACTCAACGATACCCGCGGCCACCAGGCCGGCGACGAGTGGCTGCGGCAGGTGACGATGCGCCTGCGGCCGCTGCTGCACGAAGGCCAGTCATTGGCCCGCCTGGGTGCCGACGAATTCGGCCTGCTGATCGAGGGCCTGCCGCCGTCACCTGCCGGCGCGCACAAGCAGGCGACCGCGCTGGCCCAGCGCGCGCTTGAAGCCATCAGCGTGCCCGGCGACGTGGCCGGGCAGCGTTACCACGGCACCGCCAGCCTGGGCGCCACGCTTTTCGGGAGCGCCGGCGCCAGTGCCGACGAAGTACTGCGCCACGCCGACCTGGCACTGTCCGAAGCCAAGGCGGCCGGCGGCAACCGCGTGCGTCACTTCATGACGCAGATGCAGGAAGCGGCGGCGGCGCGCGCTTCGCTCGAGGCCGACCTTCGCGTGGGCCTGGAACGCGGTGAGTTCCTGCTGCACTACCAGCCGCAGGTGGACGGCGACGGCAAGCTGCTGGGCCTGGAAGCCCTGGTGCGCTGGCAGCATCCGCGGCGCGGGCTGGTGCCACCGGGCAGCTTCATCCCACTGGCTGAGGCGTCCGGACTGATCGTGCCGCTGGGTGACTGGGTCATGCGCCAGGCCATCGAAGAACTCAAGCGGCTGGCAATCCGGCCGCAGACGGCCGGCCTGCGCATCGCGGTCAATGTCAGCGCCCGGCAGCTGCACCAGCCCGATTTTGTCGACGGGGTGCTGGCGGCCCTTGCCGGCTCGGGCCTGCCGCCCGGCCGGCTGGAGCTGGAGCTGACCGAAACCGAACTGGTGGCCGACATCGAACAGGCGATCGCGCGCCTCAAGGCGCTGCGCGCCGGCGGCGTGCGCATCGCACTGGACGATTTCGGCACCGGCTATTCGGCGCTCAACTACGTCAAGCGCCTGCCGTTGGACATGCTGAAGATCGACACCAGCTTCGTGCGCGACCTGCTGGTGGATCCCAACGACATGGCCATCGTGCGCACCATCATCTCCCTGGGCCAGAGCCTGGGCCTGGAAGTACTGGCCGAAGGCGTCGAGGACCCGGCCCAGCGCGACGTGCTGCACGAGATCGGCTGCCGGCAGTTCCAGGGTTACCACTTCAGCAAGCCCAGGCCGATCGCCGACCTGGACGATTGGCTGGCCTGACCGCTGCGCTTCAGGCGCCGGCTTCGAAGGACTTGTCGCCCAGCAGCACGCGGCCGTCGTGGTCGCGGACCACCAGCTCGACCTCGATGCCCTGGCGCACGCTTTGGGTGACCACGCAGAACTCCTCGAACTGGGCCAGGATGCGTTCGAGGTGCTTGAGCTCGCCCGGGCCCTCGGCCAGGGTGAGTTCGGCCACGGCCTTGGGAATGCGCCAGCGGCCCTGGTCGTTGCGGGCCATTTCGCCGGTGATCGTGGCCGTGATCGGCCCCGGCTGGTTGCCGAACTTGCTCAGCGCGAAGGTGAGGCTGGCGGCCAGGCAGTTGGCGATGGCGGCCATCAGCAGGCGCGAGGGGTTGGGCCCCTTGCCTTCGCCCAGCGGCGCCGGCTCGTCGGTGGCCAGGTCGGCGATGCCCTCGCCGAATTCCACGGTGAAGGCATAGCCGGACTGCTGGCGAAGGAACACCTGTACGGTCTTGGTTTCCATGACGGGCTCCAGTGGGCGGAAAGCCAAGCATACGGCCGCTGGCCGGTGTCCGGCCGGCGGTGCGCTGAACGGAAATCCCAATGCCGGCACATCGAAATGCAAATCCCGCGCACGGTTCGTGGTCAGGGCCGCTACTGTCATCTTGTTAAGCACTTGTAAACATCACCGTTCCGGCCTTCCGGCCTTGAGTAGTGGAGTAAGACAAGATGCAATCCCGTACGCTTTCCGCGTCCATCCAGCGCGCGCTGCTGGCAATGGCGGCGGTTTCGGCCGGCGCCCTGGCCACGACCAGCGCCTTCGCGCAGGAGTCGGAAGACGCCGCCGCCACCCTCGACACCATTGAAGTCACCGGTTCGCGCCTCAAGCGCGCCGACATCGAGGGCGCCGTGCCCGTGGTCGTCATCGACCGTGCCGATATCGACGCCTCCGGCGACGTGTCCGTGGCCGACGTGCTGCGCGACTCGACCTTCGCCTCGTTCGGCAACTTCAAGCCGCAGTCGGGCTCTTCGGCCCAGTCGCTGGCCACCATCGACCTGCGCGGCGTCGGCTCCGGCCGCACGCTGGTGCTGATCGACGGCCGCCGCGCCCCGACCAACCCGATGTCGGCGTCCTCGGGCTCCGACCTCAACGCCATCCCGCTGGCCGCGGTCGAGCGCATCGAGATCCTGTCCGACGGCGCGTCCGCCGTGTACGGTTCCGATGCGATCGGCGGCGTGGTCAACGTCATCCTGCGCAAGGACTTCAACGGCGCCGAAATCCGCTACGGCGTCGGTTCCACCGAAGTCACCGGCGGCGACCTGCAGGACATGTCGGTGGTGTTCGGCTCCTCGTCCGACCGCACCCGCGTGATCGGCGGCGCGGCGTCCTCCAAGCGCGGCATGGTCTTCACCCGCGACCAGATCGGCGGCCAGACCCCGGGCGTCTCGCTTTACGGCAACAACTACTACAACTGGGACACCCAGGCGATCGATCCGGTCCCGGGCTTCAGCTGCGACCAGGGCGCCTTCTACTTCCTCGGCAGCGGCCTGTGCTCGTTCAACTTCAACTCGGTGGCCGCCAACGACGCCAAGGTCGACAACACCTCGGTGTTCATCCGCGCCGACCACCAGATCAATGACAACTGGACGGTCTACGGCGCCGCCACCATGACCAAGGTCGAAACCTTCGGTCGCTACGCGCCGGTCCCGGGCGTGGTGGTCGTCGACGACGGCACCCAGAGCGACATCAACGGCGGCGTCGCCTGCGGCCCCGGCGGCTGTGCCCCCGGCACCACCGACGGCAACCCGACGTACTACTTCCACCGCTTCGCCGCCGCGGGCAACCGCGACAACTGGACCGACACCACCAACGCCGACTACCTGGTCGGTTTCCAGGGCCAGCTGACCGACACCATCGGCCTGGACTTCGGCCTGCGCCGCACCGACTACAAGTACGTTGAACTGGGCCGCGGCTACATCGTCGCCAGCCTGGCCAACGAAGCGGCCAACAATGGTTCCTACGACCTGGCCAACCCGTACGCGGCCGATCCGGACGTGCTCTCGGGCATGCAGGCCACCATCAGCCGTGACTCGCGCTGGACCACCGACGAGATCTATGCGCTGCTGAGCTTCGACCTGTTCGAAATGGGCGGCGGCACCTCCAACGGCGTCTTCGGCGTCGAGTACCGCGAAGACACCCTGGTCGACCAGTACGACTCGCTGTCCGAAGCCGGCCTGGTGCTGGGTTCCTCGGGCAACTCGTCGGCCGGTTCGCGCGACGCCAAGGCGGCGTACTTCGAATTGCTGCTGCCGTTCTCGAGCTCCTTCGACGTCACCCTGGCCGGCCGCTTCGACTCCTACAGCGACTACGGCAATGACTTCTCGCCCAAGATCGCGATGCGCTGGCAGCCGCTGGAAAACCTGACCCTGCGTGGTTCCTACGGCCAGGGCTTCCGCGCCCCGGGCCTGGACATCCTGACCCAGAAGACCACCTTCTCGGCCGAGCCGGTCAACGACGCCCAGTCCTGTATTGCCCTCGGCCAGCCGGCCAACTGCCAGCTGCAGGTGGACACCTTCTTCCAGGCCAATCCGGAGCTGGAGTCGGAGCAGTCCACGCAGTTCAGCGTCGGCGCCGTGTGGGATCCGCTCGAGTGGCTGGACTTCTCGGTGGACTACTACGCGATCGAGGTCGAGAACACGATCAACCAGATCACCCCGCAGGCGATCATCAACTCCGACCTGGATCCGGCCACCTACGGTCCGATCCCGCCGGGCATGAGCATCACCCGCCGGGCCAATGGTGCGATCGACCAGATCGTGGCCGGCTATGCCAACCAGGGCACGCTGGACACCGACGGCATCGATTTCCGGATGAACACCAACTTCGATCTCGGCAAGTACGGCCAGCTGCGCAACCAGCTGACGATCTCGTACATCAACAGCTACGACATCGACGACGGCCTGGGCAACATCACCGAGTTCCTGGACATCAATGGCTACCCGGATCGCCGCGGTTCCTTGAACAACACCTGGACCTTCGGTGACTTCACCGCCGGCTGGAACATCAACTACATCGGCGAAAACGGCCCGGTGGGCGGTTACGCCACCAACGACGTGCAGCTGAGCTGGCAGGCGCCGTGGAACGGCCAGATCACCGTCGGCGCCACCAACGTGGGTGACCGTTACCCCGAACTGGTGGCCTTCGACGGCCGTCCGTGGAACTTCTACCTGTACGACGCCTACGGTCGCACGACCTACCTGCGTTACACGCAGACGTTCTGAGTAGTCCCCGGTCCGCGGCGCCACCCCGAAGGCGCCGCGGCACGGAAGACAAGGCCCGCGACGAAAGTCGC
>NZ_CAXBJS010000065.1:0-14397 GCF_963976025.1 uncultured Arenimonas sp. | reverse complement strand
CCCTGGCCTGGCCGCGCTGCTGGCCGCGCACCGCGCGCTGGAAGAAGCGGTGCTGACCAAGCACCAGAACCGCTTCAAGCCCGACGTCGCCCGCAAATGGGTGGAGCTGGTGTACGAAGGTTTCTACAACGACCCACTGAAGACGGACCTGGAAGCCTTCCTGGCCTCCAGCCAGCGCTGCGTCAACGGCGAGGTCGTGCTGGAAACCCAGGGCGGCAAGGTCGATGCCGTCGCCGTGCGCAGCCCGCACCTGCTGCACGCCAAGGGCGCCACCTACGCCCAGTCCGCCGACTGGGGCGTGGAGGAGGCCGAAGGTTTCATCCGCCTGTTCGGCATGTCCAGCACCCTGTGGGCTGAAATCAACCGGAAATGAGCATGCTTCCCGACGTCCTCAAGCACCTCGAAGCCCTGGTCGGCTTCGACACCCGCAACCCGCCGCGTGCCATCGGCACCGGCGGCATCTTCGATTACCTGCGCGCGCAGCTGCCGGGTTTCGAAGTGCGGGTGACCGACCACGGCGCCGGCGCGGTATCCATGCTGGCCGTGCGCGGCAAGCCGACGCGCGTGTTCAACGTGCACCTGGACACGGTGCCCAGCTCGCCGGACTGGAGCGCCGACCCGCACACCCTGCGGGTCACGGCCGACAAGGCCATTGGCCTGGGTGCCTGCGACATCAAGGGCGCCGCCGCCGGCCTGGTCGCCGCCGCCAATGCCACGACGGGCGACGCCGCCTTCCTGTTCAGCAGCGACGAAGAAGCCAACGACGCCCGCTGCATCGCCGCCTTCCTGGCCAGCAACCATGGCTTCAAGGAGGCGATCATCGCCGAACCGACGATGTGCGAAGCCGTGCTGGCCCACCGCGGTATCAGCTCGGTGCTGATGCGCTTCAAGGGCCAGGCCGGCCACGCCTCGGGCGCCGATGCCTTTGAACTGAGCGCCGTGCACCAGGCCATGCGCTGGGGCACCCGGGCCCTGGACCACGCCAGGGCGCAGTCGCATGCGCGATTTGGCGGGCTGACCGGCCTGCGCTTCAACATCGGCCGCGTCGAAGGCGGCATCAAGGCCAACATGATCGCGCCCGCGGCCGAAGTTCGCTTCGGCTTCCGGCCGCTGCCGTCGATGGACATGGACGCCATGCACGCGCAGTTCCGGGAACTGGCCGACGCCAAGGCCCTGGCCCACTACGAAGAAACCTTCCGCGGCCCCTCGCTGCCGGCCGGCGACATCGCCCGCGCCGAAGAAAGGCGCCTGGCCGCCCGCGACCTCGCCGACGAACTCGGCCTGCCAATTGGCAACGCAGTGGACTTCTGGACCGAAGCCTCGCTGTTCTCCGCCGCCGGCCTTACCGCCTTTGTTTACGGCCCCGGCGACATCGCCCAGGCCCACACCGCCGACGAATGGGTGACGCTGGAGCAACTGGCCACCGCCGCCGCCAACTACACCCGCCTGCTGGAGCAAACCGCGTGACCGAGATGCGCACCACGATCGTCCGGCTGCTGTCGAACATGGCCAGCGCCAAGGAGATCCAGCAGTACCTCAAGCGCTTTTCCCAGGTGGACGCCGCGCGTTTCGCCGTGGTGAAGGTGGGCGGCGCCATCCTGCGCGACGAACTCGACGCGCTGGTGTCCTCGCTTTCCTTCCTGCAGCAGGTGGGCCTGACGCCGATCGTCATCCACGGCGCCGGCCCGCAGCTGGACGAAGAAATGACCGCCGCCGGCATCGGCAAGAAGGTCGTGGACGGCCTGCGGGTCACCGACAGCGAAGGGTTGGCCATCGTGCGGCGCGTTGCCCAGCGCGAGAACCTGCGCCTGGTCGAGGCCCTGCAGGCCCAGGGCGTGCGCGCCACGTCCATCACCGCCGGCGTGTTCGAGTGCGATTACCTCGACCAGGCGAAGTTCGGCCTGGTCGGCCAGGTGCAGCGCGTGGACGACGCCGGCATCCAGGCGGCGATCAAGGTCGGTTCGATCCCGGTGATCGCCTCGCTGGGCGAAACCACCGGCGGCCAGATCCTCAACGTCAACGCCGACTGGGCCGCCAATGATCTGGTGAAGGCGCTGCAGCCCTACAAGATCATCTTCCTCACCGGCACCGGCGGCCTGCTCGACGGCGACGGCGACGTGATCGACTCGATCAACCTGAGCACCGAATACGAAGAGCTGCTGGCCCAGCCCTGGCTGCACTCGGGCATGCGGGTGAAGATCCAGCAGATCCACGACCTGCTGATGCAGCTGCCGCTGTCGAGCTCGGTGTCGATCACCCGGCCCGACCAGCTGGCCAAGGAACTGTTCACCCACCGCGGCTCGGGCACCCTGGTGCGCCGCGGCGAGCAGGTGCGCAAGGTCACACGCTGGGACGAACTGGACCTCGAGCGCGTGCGCGCCCTGGTTGAGCGCGGCTTCGGCCGCAAGCTGGCGCCGGACTATTTCGAAAAGACTCCGCTGCTCAAGGCCTTCGTCAGCGAACACTACCGCGCCGCATTGCTGATTACCGACGAAGACGGCCTGCCGCACCTGGACAAGTTCGCCGTCAGCGACGACGCCCAGGGCGAAGGCCTGGGCCGCGCCGCCTGGCAGGTAATGCGCGCCGATACGCCGCAGCTGTTCTGGCGCGCCCGCAACGGCAACCCGGTGAACGATTTCTACTTCGACGAAGCCGACGGCTGCCTGAAAGGCGAACAGTGGAACGTGTTCTGGTACGGCCTGGAGGGCTGGGACCAGATACGCTACGCCGTGGACCATTGCCTGGCGCGTCCCGCCACCCTGAAGGGCTGACATGCAGAACCTGCACTGGACGATTCCCCCCATCCTCGAGGGCACCCACGTCACCCTCGAGCCGCTGCAGCCGCACCACGGCGAGGACTTGCTGGCCGCGGCCGCCGACGGCGAGCTGTGGAACCTCTGGTACACCCAGGTGCCCGGCCCGGAAACCATCCGCGCCTACATGGCCCGCGCCATGGCCGACCGCGAAGGCGGCACGGCCATGCCCTTCCTGGTGCGCGATGCCAGCGGCGAGCCCGTGGGCAGCACGCGTTTCTTCCGCCTGGAACCGGTCATCCCCAGCCTGGAGATCGGCTTCACCTGGTATTCGGCCCGCGTGCAGCGCAGCGCCCTGAACACCGAGGCCAAGCGCCTGCTGCTGGGCCACGCCTTCGACGCCATGGGCTGCAGCGTGGTCGAACTGCGCACCCACGTGATGAACCACCGTTCGCGCGCGGCGATCGAACGCCTGGGCGCGCACTTCGACGGCGTCCTGCGCCGGCAGATGCGCATGCCCGACGGCCACCTGCGCGACACCGCCGTGTATTCGATCCTGGACACCGAATGGCCGGTGGTGCGCCGCGGCCTGGACTTCAAGCTCGAACACGGGGGCAGGGCGTGAGCGAGCGTTTTTCCCTGGGCCTGGTCGGCGCCCGCGGTTACGTCGGCGCCGAGCTGATCAGGCTGGTGGCCGCGCATCCGCGCTTCGAGCTGGCCTTCGTGTCATCGCGCGAACGCGACGGCCAGCGCCTGGCCGAACACGAAGCCGCCTACACCGGCGACCTGCGTTACAGCAACCTGGGTCCCGATGCCGTGGCCGGGCAGGGCGTCGATGCCCTGGTGCTGGCCCTGCCCAACGGCATGGCTGCCGGTTTCACCGCGGCCCTGGACGCGGCCGGCAAGGACACGGTGGTGGTGGATCTTTCGGCCGATTTCCGCTTCGACGACAGCTGGCACTACGGCCTGCCCGAACTCACCCGCCACCACGCCGGCTGCGCCCGCCGCATCAGCAACCCGGGCTGCTACGCCACCGCTATGCAGCTGGCCGTGGCGCCGATGCGTGACGTGCTGGCCGGGCCGGTGCAGTGTTTCGGCGTGTCGGGCTATTCCGGCGCCGGCACCAGCCCTTCGGACAAGAACGATCCGGAAAAGCTGCGCGACAACCTGATGCCCTATGCACTTGTGAACCACATCCACGAACGCGAAGTGACCCGCCAGCTGGGGCACGCGGTGGAGTTCATGCCGCACGTGGCGCCACATTTCCGCGGCATCACGATGACCGCCAACCTGCACCTGCAGCGTGCCTTCGGTATTGACGAGGTGCAGCAGCGCTACCGCGAAGCCTACGCCGACGAACCGCTGGTGGCCGTCGTGGACGACGCGCCCTGGGTCAGCCGGATCGCCGGCCGCCACGGCGCCGAGGTCGGCGGCTTCACGCTGTCGGCCGACGGCCGGCGGCTGGTGGTGGTCTCGACGCTGGACAACCTGCTCAAGGGCGCCGCCACCCAGGCCCTGCAAAACCTCAACCTGGCCTTCGGCCTGCCCGAAACCATGGGAATCCCGACATGAGCGACCTGCTGTGGCAAAAACCCGGCGTGCAAGTCGACCCGCGCATCCAGGCCTTCCTGGCCGGCGACGACGTGGTGCTGGACCGCGAGTTCATCCAGGACGACATCACTGCCTCGGCCGCGCATGCACGCGGGCTGGCGCGCATCGGCATCCTGACTTCTTCGGAATGTGATGACCTTTGCCGCGAGCTGGACGCCCTGTCGGAAGACCTGAAGTCCGGCGCGTTCGTGCTGGATGACCGCTTCGAAGACTGCCATTCGGCCATCGAATCGCGCCTGGTCGAACGCCTTGGCGACACCGGCCGCAAGATCCACACCGGCCGCAGCCGCAACGACCAGGTGCTGGTCGCCACGCGCCTGTGGCTCAAGCGCAAGCTGCTTGAACTGCAGGCCCTGTGCCGCGAAACCGCCGAAGTCTGCCTGCAGCGCGCCGAAGCCGACACCATCCCCATGCCCGGCTATACCCACCTGCAGCGCGCCGTGGTGTCGTCCACCGCCATGTGGTGGGCCGGCTTCGCCGAGGCCTTCATCGACAACGCCGTGCGCGCGAAACAGGCCCACGACTGGATAGACGCCAATCCCCTGGGCACCGCCGCCGGCTACGGCGTCAACCTGCCGCTGGACCGCGAGGGCAGCACGCAGGAACTCGGCTTCGCCCGCATGCAGGTGAGCCCCATCTACGCCCAGCTCAGCCGCGGCAAGTTCGAAATCGCCGCCGTCGACGCCCTGGGTGCTGCGGCCCTGGACCTGCGCCGCCTGGCCTGGGACCTGAGCCTGTTCACCACCGCCGAGTTCGGCTTCGTCAGCCTGCCGGCGCAGTACACCACCGGCAGTTCGATCATGCCGAACAAGCGGAATCCGGACCTGGTGGAGTTGCTGCGGGCTACATACGCCAGCATCGCCGCGTCCCGGACTGAGCTCGAGCAGCTACTGTCGCTGCCCAGTGGGTATCACCGCGACCTGCAGTTCACAAAGGGGGCGTTGTTCCACGCCTTTGGGCGCGGCCTGGGTGCCATGGCGCTGCTGCCGAACCTGCTGCGTGGCATGGAATGGAAGGCCGACCGGCTGGCCGGTGCTTTCGACGACGGCATGTATGCGACCGACAAGGCGGTTGAGTTGGCCGTAGCTGGACTGCCGTTTCGTGAGGCTTACAAGCAGGCGGCCGCTGAGCCGCTGCCGAAGGCCGGGGCGGATGCGCAGGCGAGCCTGGATGCGCGGGTGTCGCCGGGTGGGGCAGGGGCATGGAACATGGAAGTTCTAACTCGACGGCTCGGATCGCTCAAACTTCCGAACTGAACCGCAGCAATCGTCCTTCCCTGGGTTCGCCCAAATCAGGTTGATTCTGCGGTCAATGCAGAGCTGGCCCTTACACTCGTGACCCGGCTTCGGACCTTCTGCGAGGCTCAGCAACTGGCTTCTAGGGACGGCGAGGGAGTCACTTGCTAGTAGGCTGCGCTGGCTTGAAGTCAACGACCTAGCGTGAGCGAGCCTGGTTGATAGTCGAGTTCAATCGGCTCAGGGTCTGGGAGTCCGGAAGGCAATCCATTTTCCATGGCCCACTTCTCCTTTATGACTCTTAGGAATCTTCCTGCCCTTCTCTGTCTCGCCGAATAAGTAAGGTCCAGGAGTAGCGGATAGGGCACAGACCGGTTGCGGACCTTCACTAGATGCGACTCAAAGATCAGCAGGCAGTAGTGGATGTTTGTTCGTTTCGAGAGAGTGAACTCAACAACGCGATCAGCGACTAGGCGAGGGTGTAAGTCAGGGACATTCTCATTAATGAGTATCAGGGTGCCGGTAGCAAGGTGAGGAAGTCTACCTAATTCGTCACCGATTTGATGGTTGGCACTTCTGCATACCTTCTCAATTCCACGCGTCATTCTCGAAGAAATTGACTTCTCGAGAGCAGCTAAGTGCTCACTGCTCATGGCTATGCGTGACAGTGGAAGTGATCCAAAAATCTTGCTGCCAGTGTAAGTGAGGTACTCATCAAGTACAGCTTCGCCCCTCCAGCGCTGAGTTTGCTTAAGCGTCTTAACTTCGACCACTACCCTCCCTTCATCCAACAGGTAGTCAGCTTGTTTCTCGCCAGGCTTCACTTCTGGCCGCCCCAGATTGATCTTCGTTGATCTAGGTAGTTGATCAAGAAATGCCAGGACTCTGTCTTCTAGTGAAGGCTTCATTCAGTTTCCGAATCCTGAGTTACATCACGCGTAGGATCTCAGCCGGAACGTTTGAATCGTCCTAGCTTGGGATCACACAAGGGCGCGAGTGATGATGCCAATATCTTCGGGCGTATACGCTTGAAAAGTTGTGCCTTTGCAGGAGAAGCTTCCGTTTAGTACTGCATCGCGGCACTCTAGCCATATTTCATCTCCCAAAGCTTCCAGCTCCAAGCCTGCTCCCGCGAAAGGAACATCAGATGCGAACAATATTTGGTTCGCACTGCGGCTAGGGAGAACCAAGGCCGCCCCGGGGGGGGTGGAGGGCTGCCACAAACTCGAGTCAGCACAAGTTTGTCGAGATTGTGGCATCGGTAAACGTGAAAAATGTACTCATCTGCTTCGAATGCCCAGATGGCTTTAAGGAGTTGACTCGGCTCCCCGCGAGATGTGTCTTCGTGCTCGGAATAAAAGCCAACTGGTTCTCGTAGCGCCCCCAGTAGAAAAGGAAACGACAGCGAGTGTCGAAGTTCGACATCAATCCAGTGAGATAGCAGCTTGTGCCAGCGAGTATCCATGACTTCATCCTTTTGTGCGCGGCCCACGCGGATTTCTCGCAAAGAGTCGTGACATTGAGAGAAGTCAGTCCTCGGACTCAATAATCTCATGGACAAATCTACGAGCGCCTTCAAGATCCGGGTCAGTTGCTAAGTCTCTTTGCACGACTTCTGCCACCCATTTCGGGCCGTGATCTGGGACTGTCCTCAGAAATCCTTCCAGTTCGCCGACGTCCACGACATGTACTCCGTGGCTTTTGAGCTTGGATAGTAGGCGATGAACCGCCTGTGAGGCATCTCCTGGGGGTACGTAGGCTTTACCCAGCGATTTGGCGTTTGCCCACGCTGTAGTCAGCTTGAGCACATTTGCTATGCGCGCCTTGGCGGCCTTGGAGAAAGTATCTGAGGTTTCTGATGAGAAGATATCGTCAATTTCTGCTTTGACCTCGGCAACGGTTCGGTCGGGTCTCTTGGCGTCTATAGCTGACTTGACTATCTTCCAGTCGCGTTGGATTTCCTCCCATGGGCAGCCTAGCGCCTCCGAAATGTTCCGCAAAGGTTGCTCTTCGGACAAGACGTCAAAGTCACAGACCACTCTTACAGGAACACCAACCTTTACGAGTGCTCGGGCGACAAGCGCAATTCGGGCCTTGCCGCCGCAATGCACGAAGTGGAGGTCCGGCTGTTTCTTCTCCTGCCCAGACACAACATTGGCGATGGCTGAGTAGAAGCTGCAATCGGAGTCGGATTCGCAGACGATTACGCGTTCATGAAAAAGTCCATCAAGGATGTTGCTATGTCTGAACAGTGAGTCGCTCCAAAGCTCATTAATGTCCGAGTTGCTCAATAGCCTCACCCGATTGGCTTGGCCGTGTCGTTCGATGCGCAGGACGCGCACGTTGCCATTGTTTTGCGATAGCACCCCCTTTAATACATCGCTACTATGAGTTGCGATGAATATCTGCCTTCTACCATTGGCGGCCGCAATAACGTTCTGACCGAGTAGCTTTGCCTGGGGTGGGTGCAAAAATGCCTCAGGCTCATCGATTAGAACGATCGTTTCCTTTCCGACAGATGTGGCTAGTAGGACGCTAGCAAAGCTCCTCATTCCGTCGCCCTGCTCATGAAGCTTTGGCAGTTTTTCCAGTCGCTCCAGAAAGGGGAGGCTTACGCGATCCTCATCCTTGGCGGGAACCGGCCGCTCGCCCACATACAGTGGAACTTCGTTCCCCGCGTTTCGATGTACAACTAGATCGGTCCCGAAGGCGCTCTTGAACGACGCGCTAAGCTGGAGCTCCAGTTCGTCGTTTCGTGCAAGATAGTGGATCGGGTGGGTCGGATTTTCCGATGTGAGTCGGATAGCTTGAGCTGGATTGGCTGTCGTAAGCCTTTGCTCTCCTCCCAGTAGCAGGAGGAACCACCTTGATAATGGATTGTTTGCACTCCCGCTATCTAAGCTGATCCACCCGTTAATGGCCACGTTTCGCCGGACCTGATGGCCCATGGACTGAAATATCGGGTTCTCTTGGCTTCCATCGACGCTCCTTATGGCCCAGCTGCGAATCCACTCTTCAAACTCCCCCGGATCGCCCTTCTTTTCAAATTCCAAGTCAGTAACCACCGGGCTTCGGTGGGTTCTATTCTCAAACTTACTGCTAATTCCACGTAGGGTTGCGCTCTTTCCGGAGTTGTTTGGCCCTACAATTACAGTGATGTCATTGGCTGTCAGCGCAATTCTGGTTCCGTCACTAAACGTGATGGACGAAATCCAAACCCGAACGGGTGACTCGGAAGGATCTTGGGACATCGATGGGGCTCCAAGAAATGGGCTGGTCGTACGTTTGATTTGGGCTCTAGACGAGCGCTGGGTTGCGTCTATTGCAGATTTGCTTTTCGATTAGAACTCAGTTTCAGGTCCGCAATCTTGTGTCGGAGGAATCAAGCAAGATTTGTTTCACAGTTTGGCGGCCTAGCGCTTTTCGGGTCAGGATTCAGCGTAGGTATTTCAGATTGCCTGCGCGAGTTACCGCCAGTTGGCTGGAACTTCGTTGCGTTAGGCGCTGCTCGTCCTGCTGGTGGGGGCACGAAATCCAAGAGAAGTTCTACAAGAGGTTGACTGAAATTCGGTCGGCTACCTTGCCTCGGTGTGCCGCAATACCTTCAGCGACACGGCCAGCACCAAAGCTGCGCCGACACCCAACACCGCCCACAACAACCACTTCTGCCAATCCTCGCCGCGCTTCGGCGTCAGTGCCTGCTCGCCGGCGGCTTCCATCCTCATGCCCAGGGTCGCGGGAGAGGGCGGGGTGCTGGTGGCTTCCAGCGCGGCCTTCACCGGGTAGTCCTCGCGCTCGGCGCGCACGCTGCCGGCGGCCAGGGTGTAGGGGGCCGGGCCCTGGGCGAGCAGTACGAAGCGTTCGGGGCGGTAGCTCAAAAGCAGCTTCGGGGCCTTGTTGAGCGCGGGCTGGGTGGTGAGGCGCCATTCGCGGTCGCGGCGCGGCTCGATGCCCGGCGGGATGTGGCGGACTTCGTCCTTGCCGCTGCCCAGGCGGAAGGCGGCGAAGTTGGCGACCGGGCGCCACCAGTCTTCGCCGGGGTTCTTGGCGCCGATCTGGGCGGCGGCCACGGAGTTGGCGTCGGCCAGGGTCAGGTCCACGCGCTCGACGGCAATCGGGCCCGGGGTGCTGAAGTCGTAGACGCCGGGCTGGGCGCTGTAGGCGGTGCCGGTGAGTTCAAGCACCTTCCACTCGCGGCCATCGCCGGCATCCACGCGGCGTTCGCCCTTGAGCGCGGCCAGCATCGGCCAATTGCCGTCGCCTTCGATGGCCAGGCGCAGGTAGCGCGCCTGCGTGGGCGGGAATTCGAGCTGCAGGCGTTCGATGCGCAGGCCGTTGTCGTCCAGGGCCACCAGCGGCAGGCCGCTGCCGATACGCTGCCAGTCGGCCAGGTCGTCCGAGGCGCTGATGCGCACGCGCAGGTTCACCGGCAGTTCGGCGGTTTCTGCCAGTTCGACGTGCAGCACGGAAATCGACGGCGGGTCTTCGCCGCGGTCGAGCAGCAGGTCGTGGCGTTCTTCGGGAGGCGGCGAGTCGTCGGTGGTGCGCAGGTCCAGGCCGCGCAGCGTGCCGTTGGCGTCGCGTTCCAGGCGCAGGGCCAGGCTGTCGGGCTGGCCGGGGGCGGGCAGGGGCACGCGAAGCCACGGAATTGCATCGAACTCTTCCTCGTCCCGGGCCTTGGGCGGCCAGGGCGCGAACGGCACGGGTTCGCCGTTGGCGTTGAATACGGCCAGGTCGCGCAGGTCGCCGCGGGTGACGTACTGCAGCACCTCGGCGTCGAGCTCCAGCACGTGCGCGGCGCCGTCGCCTTCAGTCTTTATCGGCCACTGCCAGGCGTAATCCTGGGGCGAGGCCGCCCGGGCGGGGCCGGCCAGCACGGTAGCCAGGGCGGCAGCTATCAGGAAAGAAGAACGCATGCGCTTACTCCGAACGACGGGGTGGGGTGGGGGCGATGCGACCGACCACGATCAGCAGCAGGCCCACGACCACGAAGGAAACAATGCCGGCGACGTTGCCAACGAAGTGGCGGTCGACGAACAGCAGCTTCAGCAGCACCACGCCCAGCAGCGCGGCGCCGAACCACCACAGCGCGCGGTCGCCGCGGCGCGAGCCCATCACCCAGGCGGTAACACCCGCCAGGCCCCAGGCAATGGTGAGGCTGGCCTGCGCGGCGGTTTCGCCCAGCAGGTCGGGCGACCAGGGCAGGCCGCCCAGCTGGTGGCAGGCACGCAGCACGCTCATTGAAAGCAGGAACAGCGCGGCGCCGGCCCAGGCCAGCCAGCCCAGGCGGTGCGGGTCGCTGTGGTTGCGCAGCCACATCGCGGCCACCAGCAGGCCCAGCACCAGCCACAGCTCCAGCGGGTTGAGCAGCGGCAGCCACGGCAGCGGGTTGCTGTCGCCTGGCAGGAAATTGCCGAACAGCCAGCCCAGGCCGAGGCCAAGGCCAGCCATCGCCAACCAGGCCACGCGCCAGCGCGGGAACTGGTCGGCCACCGGCCAGGCGCCAATGGCCGGGCGCTTCCAAGTCAGTACGAACAGCACCGCCAGCGGCGCCAGCACCGCCGGCAGCAGCCAGCCGTCGGCCAGGTCGGCGCGGTCGGCCAGTACCCGCAGCAGGGTGATGCCGCCGGCCAGCGCCACCGTGCTCAGCCAGCTCAGGTGGGCGAACATCAGGCCCAGCGAACGCGGCGTGCGCAGCGCCCGCAGCGTGTACAGCGCGCCGGCCAGCAGCGGCCACCACAGCAGCAGCGGCCAGTCGAACATCGTCGTGTCCCAGTGGTCCTGCGAGGCCAGCGACAGCGGCAGCAGCAGCATCACCGACGCCGCCACCGGCCACGACAGGCGCGGCCAGACCAGCGGCTTGCGCAGCGCGGCGGCCAGCGCTGCGGTCAGCAGGCAGAAGCCGGCGTAATACAGCGCGTCGAAACGCGGCGACAGGTTCACCTCGATCTCGCGCACGCCCAGCAGCGCCCACCAGCCCAGGCCGACCAGGAACAGGATGATCTGCAGCGCGCGGCTCGCGCCGGTCCGCATGTACAGGAAGGACGCCGCCAGCCAGGTGAAGGCCAGCAGCCCCAGGTTCATGGCGTGGCCGTTGATCAGGAAGCGGTCTTCGCGGCCGAGGTTCCAGTCGAACAGACTCACGACCCAGGCGCCGCCGGCCAGCACCAGCAGCACCAGGCCGCTCCACCGGGTCAGGCGACGGCCCTGGCGCAGGCCCAGCCAGACCATGCCCAGGCCCTGAAGCGCCCAGGCCGCGGAGGTCCAGCGCGCATCGAGGGCCAAGGGGATGGCGAGCGTGGCGAACACCACGCCCATGCCGGCAGCGCTTTGCGCGAGGTCGCGCAGGCGCGCGTTGCGCGTGGCCCACACCGCCAGGCCGGCGAAGATCGCGGCAACCACCACGGCGCTGGTGGCCAGGCCGAAGCGGTCGCCTTCCAGCAGGCCCACCTGCATCGGGAAGGCCAGCAGCGGCGTGCCGAAGAGCAGCGTGCCGTCCACCTTGCCGTTCTTCTGGCGCCCGGCCAGCGCGTACAGCACCGGGATGGCGACGTAGAACAGGAAGAACAGCACCAGGAAGGGTTCGACGGTGGCGAACAGCTCCGGCCGGTAATACTTCGCGCCCCAGACGCCGCCGATGGCGAAGGTGAAGACGAAGCCCACCAGGTTCAGCGCCCGCCACGGCTTCTTCCAGGCGATGGCGAACACGGCGGCGTTGAGCACCGCGTAATAACTGAACAGCGCGACGTGGTTGCCGCTGCCGGTTGAAAGCAGCACCGGTGCCAGATAGCCGCCGATGAAACCGAGCACGGCCAGGGCCGGCGCGTCCTGTTTCACCGCCAGCACGCTGGCGCCGGCCACCAGGATCACCACCAGCACGAAGGCCGGCATGGCGCCCAGCACCTCGTAGTTGCGGAAGGCCGCGAAGACCACCAGCAGCAGGATGCCGATGGCGCCGCCCTGCAGGCTCAGCCCGAAGGCCGGGCGTTCGGCGGCGTTGCGCAGGCCCCAGATGAGCAGGGCGATGGCGGCGGCGGCGATGCCGGCCAGGCGCAGTTCGATCGGTACCACCAGCCAGCCGGCGTCAGCGGCGTACTTGATGCCGGCGGCGACGCCGAACATCAGCACAAGCACGCCCAGCTTCACCGGCACGTTGCCTTCGAACAGCCAGGCCTTGGCGGCCAGCACGGCGCGGGTGATCGGGTCGGGTTCGGCCGGTTCGGCAGGCGGCGCCGGCGCTTCGATGCGCGGCGCGGGCGCGGCGGCGGCCACGGGGCGGGGGAGGGTGGGCCCGGACTGAACCGCTTCGGGTTGCGCGGGAATCGGGGGTGGTTGTGGTGCCTGGGCCGGCGCCGGGGCCGGGGCGTCCACTTCGGGCCGCAGGCCGGGCGCGCCCGTGTCGGCCTCGGGCATGGGCGCCGGCGCGGGCCGGGCCTGGGCCGCTGCCGAAGCGGCCTGGCCGCGCAGGGCCATCACCTGCTGTTCCAGCTGGCCCACCCGGCGGCGCAGCAGCAGCAGGCTGCCGGAAAGCACCCCGAGCCCGGCACCGGCCAGGAAACCGAAGAACATCCGGCTCTCGTCAGCAATCAGTGCGCCCAGCAGCGCACCCACGAAACCCAGGATCCAGCTCATCCGCTTCCCCGACGGTGTTGGTGGGGGGAGTGTAGCGGAGCCGTGAAGGGAGGCGGAAAAGCAGAAGGGCCGCCCGGAGGCAGCCCTTTGGTTTCGATTTGGTCGGGGAGACAGGATTTGAACCTGCGACTTCTACGTCCCGAACGTAGCGCTCTACCAGGCTGAGCTACACCCCGAGGGATCGAGCCGGCAATTCTAGGGACTCGGGCCGGATTCGGCAAGCCCGGCGTGACGGCGGGGGCTGCGGGGACGCGCCCGGACGGCCGCAGCCGCTAGAATGCGCAGGTTCGCCCTGGAGTTGCCTGCCTTGATCAAGCCCCGCACCACGCCCGGGGTCATGGAGCTGCTGCCCCGTGACCAGATTGCCTTCCAGCGCATGCTGGACGTCATCCGCCGCAACTATGAACGCTTCGGCTTCCTGCCGGTGGAAACGCCGGTTTTCGAGCTGTCCGAAGTGCTGCTGACCAAAACCGGCGGCGAAACCGAGCGGCAGGTGTATTTCGTGCAGTCCACCGGCGCCCTTGAACAAGGCGGCCAGCCCGAACTGGCCCTGCGCTTCGACCTCACCGTGCCGCTGGCCCGCTACGTGGCCCAGCACGAACACGACCTGGCCTTCCCGTTCCGGCGCTACCAGATCCAGCGCGTGTACCGGGGCGAGCGTGCCCAGCGCGGCCGCTTCCGCGAGTTCTACCAGTGCGACATCGACGTGATCGGCAAGGACACGCTCAGCGTGCGCCATGACGCCGAGATGCCCGCCGTCATCCACGCGGTGTTCGCCGAGCTGGGCGTGGGCGATTTCACCATCCAGCTGAACAACCGCAAGCTGCTGCGCGGCTTCTTCGAAGGCCTGGGCATTGCCGAGGGCGAACGCCAGGCGCTGGTGCTGCGCGAGATCGACAAACTCGACAAGCGCGGCGCCGACGCCGTGCGCGCCACGCTGACCGGCCCGGATTTCGGGCTGGCCGACGAGGTCGCCGACCAGATCATGGCCTTCGTGCAGGTGCGTTCCACCTCGCACGCCGATGCCCTGGCGCGCCTGGACGCGCTGGGCACCGGCAATGCCACCCTGGCCGAAGGCGTGGCCGAGCTGCGCGAGGTCATCGAGCTGCTCAAAGCCCAGGGCGTGCCGGAAACCGACTACGCGGTGAACTTCTCCATCGCCCGCG
>NZ_CAXBJS010000064.1:0-14817 GCF_963976025.1 uncultured Arenimonas sp. | reverse complement strand
TAGTAGTCGATCGCGGCCTGCAGCGGCCCCTTGGCGCGGCCGACCTGGTGGGCCCAGCGCGCGCGTTCGGCGATCAGCTCCTGGATCTGGCGGTCGATGCCGTCGATGCGTTCACGCACCTGCGCCAGGTCGGGCGCCGCCGCGGCCTTGCCGGCGCTGGTTTTTCGGGTGGGCATGTCAGGCGTGGCGCCGGGCGAAGTCGCCCATGAAGTCCACCAGCGCCTGCACGCCGGCCTCGGGCATGGCGTTGTAGATCGAGGCGCGCATGCCGCCCAGGGCGCGGTGACCCTTCAGGCCGACCAGGCCGGCAGCCTTGGCCTCGGCCAGGAAGGCCTTCTCGCGCTCTTCGTCGGGCAGGAAAAACGGCACGTTCATCCACGAACGCGCGGCGACCTGGACGTTGTTCCGGTAGAAACCGCCCGAGCCGTCGATGGCGGCGTAGAGGTTCTCAGCCTTGCGCCGGTTGCGCTCGCCCATCGCGACCGCCCCGCCCTGCGCCTTGAGCCATTCCAGCACCAGGCCCAGCACGTACCAGGCGAAGGTGGGCGGCGTGTTGAACATCGAGTCGTTGCGGGCCTGGTTCTGCAGCTCGAAGATCGGCGGCAGCTTGCGGCCGTGCTGGCCCAGCAGGTCCTTGCGGATGATGGCGATGGCCAGGCCCGAGGGGCCCAGGTTCTTCTGGGCGCCACCGTAGAGCACGCCGAAGCGGGAAACGTCCATCGGCCGCGACAGCACGTTCGAGCTGATGTCGGCCACCAGCGGCACGTCACCGGTGTCGGGGATGTCGTGGAACTCGACGCCGTGGATGGTTTCGTTGGGCGTGTAGTGCACGAAGGCGGCGCCGGGCGTGAGCTGCCAGCCGGCGCGGTCGGGAATGCCGGTGTAACCCTGGTCCTTGCCGCTGGCCGCCACGTTCGCCTTCAGCGAGGGCGCCATGTTGTCCAGGGCCTTTTCGCCCCAGTGGCCGGTCAGCACGACGTCGGCCACCTGGTCCGGGCGCGCCAGGTTCAGCGCCAGCAGCGCCGACAGGGTGGTGGCGCCGCCCTGCAGGAACAGCACGTGGTAGTCGTCCGGGATCGCCATCAGTTCGCGCAGGTCGGCCTCGGCGCGGGCGGCGCATTCGACGAAGGCCTTGCCGCGATGGCTGACCTCCATCACCGAAGCGCGTTCGCCCTGCCATTCCAGCAGCTCCTCGCGGACCTGCAGCAAGACCGGTTCGGGCAGCGCGGCGGGGCCGGCGCTGAAGTTGTAGGCGCGTGTCATGAAAGTCCTCGGAAAACGTGCATTGGCAAGTTATCACGGGGCCGCGAAGCCCCGGAAGGCGGTCAGCCGACCATGCCCTCGATTCCCGAGAGCATTTGCTCGAACTGCTCCGGCGGCAGCGCCCGGGCGTACAGGAAACCCTGGCCGAACTGGCAGCCGATCTCGCGCAGGGCGTCGCGCTGGCCGGTGGTTTCGATACCCTCGGCGGTCAGGGTCAGGCCCAGCTCGGTGGCGAAGCTGTTGATGGTGCGCACGATGGCGCGGTGGCGTGGGTTGCTCTGGATGTCGCGGATGAACACCTGGTCCATCTTCAGGGCGTCGAACGGGGACGAGGCTAAGGACTCGAGCGACGAATAGCCGGTGCCGAAGTCGTCCACCACCAGGCCCACGCCCAGCGCCTTGAGCGCCAGCAGCCGCTGTTCGGCCTGGCCACGGCCGCTGCGGAAGGCGGTTTCGGTGACTTCCAGGCGCAGGCAGGCCGGCGGCAGCTGGTGCTTGCGCAGCAGCGAAAGCACTTCGTCGACGATGTCCGGCGACACCATCTGGCGTTCGTCAACGTTGACGTTCATGGACAGGTCGGCCAGCCCGGGATGCGCCGCGCGCCAGCGCGCCAGCTGGGCGCAGGCCTGCTTCAGGACCCAGGCGTCGAGGTCCATGATCAGCCCGGTTTCTTCGGCCAGCGGCAGGAATTCGGCCGGCGCCAGCAGCCCGCGGCGCGGGTGCTGCCAGCGCACCAGGGCCTCGGCGCCGACCAGGCGGCCGCCCTTGAGTTCGACGATGGGCTGGTAGTGCACCCGGAACTCGGCGCGTTCGAAGGCCAGGCGGAAGTCGGTTTCCAGCTGCAGGCGGCTCAGGGCCTCCTGGTGCATGCCCTCGTCGAAGACGACGAAACCGGACTTGCCGGCCGACTTGGCCCGGTACATGGCGGTGTCGGCGTCGCGCAGAACCTGATCCGGCGACTCGTAGTCGCGCCGCCCCAGCACGATGCCGATGCTGGCCGACGAGAAAACCTGCTGGCCGCCGATGTCGAAGGGCCTCTCGAAGAGGCCGAGCACGGTGCGGGCGATCTGCCGGGCGCGGTCGCCGTCGCAGGGGCCGTCAGGCAGCAAGGTGAACTCGTCGCCGCCGTAGCGGGCGATCAGCACGTCCGCCAGCAGGCTGTCCTCGAGCCGCCGGGCGATCTGCACCAGCAGGCGGTCGCCAGCGCCGTGGCCCAGGCTGTCGTTGACCCATTTGAAGCCATCGAGGTCCAGGAACAGCACCGCGTAGGGCGTGCCCCCGGCGCGGCTGGCACCGAGCATGGACGAGGCCAGTTTCTGGTTGAACAGCATGCGGTTGGGCAGGCCGGTCAGCGGGTCGTGGGTGGCGTGGAAACGCAGGCGGTCTTCGGCCTCGCGCTGGCGGGTGATGTCGAGCACGGTGCCGGTGAGGTGCTCGACGCCGTCGAGCTGCACCGGCCCGATGCTGACCCGCACATAGACCCGGTGGCCGTCGCGGTGCAGCAGGCAGCTCTCGAAATCCGGGCTCACCGCCCTGCCCGCCAGCCGGTCGGCATCGCGGCGCTCGGACTGCGCTACCGCCTCGGGCACCATGATCTCGCGGTAGCTGCGGCCCACCAGCTCGGACTCGCGGTAGCCCAGCATGCGGGCGAAGGCGCCGTTGGCATAGGTGTACCGGTCGCCGTCCATGATGAACACGCCGACCTGGCTGTGTTCGACCAGGGTGCGGTATTTGCTCTCCGACCGGGCCAGGGCCAGGCGCGCCTCCTGGCGCTCGTTGATGTCCAGCACCGAACCGGTGAGGTGCAGCGGCTGGCCGTGTTCGTCGAATACCACGCGCACGCTGGCGCTGACCCATTTGGCGTTGCCGTCGCGGCAGCGGATGCGGGTTTCGTAGTGTTCGAAAGAACCGTGGCGCAGCGCCTGCTCCACCAGCGCCTTGCGTTCGGCCGGGTCGATGTAGACCGCCTGCATGTCGGTGGCGACGGCGCGCAGCTCGGCGACGCTGTCGTAGCCCATGATCCGGGCCAGCATCGGGTTGACCTCCATGATCCGACCGTCGAGCGCGGTGCGGAACAGGCCGGCCGGCGAATTTTCGAACAGTTCGCGGTAACGCAGCTCGGCTTCGGCCACGGCGCGCTGCCGGGCCCGTTCTTCGGTGACGTCGCGCAGGGTGCCGGTGGAGGCGATGTCGCCTTCGTAGTCGACGGCGTCGGCGCGCACTTCGCACAGGATGACCTGGCCGTCGCGCCGGCGCAGGTGGATTTCGTAGACCTGGGGGTCGGACGAACCGGCCTCGCGTTCGGCCCGGCGCGCCTGCTGCGCCTCCAGGTCGGCCGGATCGACCAGGGACATGTATTGAATGCCGGTCAGTTCCTCGACCGTGTAACCCAGGATGTCGGCCAGCGCCCGGTTGGCGAAGGCGACCGCGCCGCGCTGGATCAGGAAGACGCCGTCGCGGCTGTTTTCGACCAGCACCTGGTAGAGCGTGCGCGACTGGCGCAGCGCCTGCTCGGCCTCGACCTGGGCGGTGATGTCGACCAGCGAACCCTCGTAGAACAGGACCTTGCCCTGCTCGTCGTAGATGGCGCGGGCGTTTTCGCTGACCCAGATGACGCTGCCATCGCGGCGCCGGACCCGCGATCGCACCCGGTCGAGGCGCTCGCCGGCCTGCAGGCGCGCGTGGGTCCGCGCCGCCTGGTCCGCGTCCACGTAGAGGCTGGCGGCATCCCGGGCGCATTCGAGCAGCAGCTGCGCGGGCGATTCAAAGCCCAGGATGCGGGCCATGGCCGGGTTCACGTCCAGGAAGCCGCCGCCGGGCAGGCTGCGATAGATGCCTTCGGCGGCCGCCAGGTAAAGCGCCCGGTAGAAACCGGCCGGCATGCCGGGCGCGGCTGAACCATCGGCGGAATCGCCTTTGACCTGGGCTTCGCCAGCAAGGTGCAGCAGGCAAAACACGACCGTGCCTTCCTGTGGGTCCTCGGCGAATTCGCAGCTCAGCTGTGCCGGCAGGATCCGGCCATCGGCGCAGCGCACCTCGGCGGCCAGGGCGACCGCGCGGTGTTCGGTGCGCAGCACGCTCCAGATACGGGCGCGGAAGCCCGGGTCGGGCCACAGCCCGATCTCGTTGGGGATCTTCCCTATCACCTCGTCGCGACGGTAGCCGGTGCTACGCTCGAAAGCAGGATTGACGCCGAGGAACACCCCGTCGCTGGCGCGCACCACCGCAACCACGCTGGTAGATGAATCAAACGCTTCGACCAGGCGCATCCTTCTCCCCGGTGGCGACCTCTGCAAGGAGTATAGCCACCTGATCCAGCCGAACGTGGACAACGGAGACACCCGATGAGCCGCCCGCGATACCCGCAACCGCCCGCCTCCGAAATCACCCCCGAGCCGGTTTACCGCGCCCGGCGCCAGCTGATGGGCCTGGGCCTGGCCAGCCCGCTGCTGGCCCTGGCCGGCTGCGCCGGCGCCGACGATGCGCCGCCGGCCGCGGCCCCGGCCGCCACCGATTCCGCCGACGGTTTCCGCACCAGTGAAACCCTGACCACCTGGCAGGACGCCACCACCTACAACAACTTCTACGAGTTCGGAACCGGCAAGGCCGACCCGGCGCGTAATGCCCACACCCTCCAGCCTGCTCCCTGGACCGTGGTGGTCAGCGGCGAGGCGGAAACCACCGGCACCTTCGCGCTCGAGGACGTGCTGCGGCCGCACACCGTGCAGGAGCGCATCTACCGCCTGCGCTGCGTCGAAGGCTGGTCGATGGTGCTGCCCTGGCAGGGCGTGCCGCTGGCCGACGTGATCAAACGTTTCAAGCCCAATTCGCGGGCGCGCTACGTCGCCTTCACCACCCTGGCCGAACCCGACCAGATGCCCGGCATCCGCTACCCGGCGCTGGACTGGCCCTACCGCGAAGGCCTGCGTTTGGACGAGGCGATGAACCCGCTGACCCTGCTGGCCACCGGCCTGTACGGCAAGGACCTGCCCAACCAGAACGGCGCCCCGCTGCGCCTGGTCGTGCCCTGGAAATACGGCTTCAAGAGCATCAAGTCGATCGTGCGCATCCACTTCACCGAACAGATGCCGGTGACCAGCTGGAACCAGTCGCAGCCCAGCGAATACGGCTTCTATTCGAACGTGAACCCCGACGTCGACCATCCGCGCTGGAGCCAGGCCAGCGAACGCCGCATCGCCGGCGACGGCAACCGGGTGTTCGCCAACCGCATCGCCACCCTGCCCTTCAACGGTTATGGCGAACAGGTGGCGTCCCTTTACGAAGGCATGGACCTGCGCAAGTGGTTCTAGGCAAGCGGGGAATCGACTGGCGCTGGGTCGGCCTGAAGGCCCTGGCCCATGCGCTGGCGCTGCTGCCCCTGGCCCTGCTGGTGCGCGGCGTGGTGCTCGACAGCCTGGGCGCCGACCCTGTCGCCGAGATCACCCACGCCACCGGTACCTGGGCCCTGCGCCTGCTGCTGCTGGGCCTGGCGCTGACGCCGCTGCGCCGGATCACCGGGCAGGCCTGGCCGATCCGCTTCCGGCGCCTGGTCGGCCTGTATGCGTTTTTTTACGCCTGCCTGCACCTGGCGACCTGGCTGGTGCTGGACCTGGGCGGGTTCTGGACACAGGTGTTCGACGACCTGGTCAAACGCCCCTACATCATGCTCGGCTTCACGGCGTGGCTGTGCCTGCTGCCGCTGGCCATCACCTCCACGCGCGGCTGGATGCGCCGCCTGGGACGGCGCTGGGGCCAGCTGCACAAGCTCGTGTACGGCGCCGGGGTGCTGGCGGTGGCGCACTACATATGGCTGGTGAAAGCCGACCTGCGCGAACCGCTGATGTACGCGGCGATCCTGGGCCTGTTGCTGGGACTGCGCGGCTACTGGCGCTGGCGCGGCCGCAGGCCTCAGGGCGCGTAAACCAGCAGCATCGTCAGCGACGCCGCCAGGATGGTCGCCGCGGCGATCAGCCACCACAGGCTGTTGGGGTCACGCTGTCGGGGCGCGCCGGGCTCGGCCGGTTCCGCCGGCGGCGGATCTTCGGCCACCGGTACGTCCACGGCTCGCATGGTCTGGGTGTGCGGCGTGGCCGCCGACTTGCCCAGGCCGCCTTGTCCGCGCAGCGGCAGGCCCGGGGCCTCGAGCACAAAACGATGCTGTTCCACCACGATCTGGTCGCCCGGCGACAGCACGGCGTCGGCCACGGGCACGCCATTGACCCAGGTGGCGTCCTTGCCAGGCGCCAGCGCGCGCAGGATGACCCGGTCGCCGTGCAGTTCCACCACCGCGTGGCGATCGGCCACCGCGGGGTCTTCGAGCCGGATGTCGGCCGCGGCCGAGCGGCCCAGCACCCTCGGTTCGGTCAGTGTGAGGGAGCGGCCGAAATGCGGCCCGCTGAGCCCGCGCAGCACGACGCGCGAGGCGGCGACGCGCTGGGCGTCGCCCAGGCTGGCCGGCGCGGCCGACGGGATGCGCTGTTCGATGGCCGGCTGTTCGTCGGCCTTCACCACCACGCGCAGCTTGTCCAGGCAGACCAGGTCGCCGGGGCGCAGCTGCGCCAGGCGGGAAACCGGGCGGGCGTTGAGGTGCACGCCGGGGGCACCGTTGGGCACCCGCAGCCACAGGCCACGGCGGTCGGAAATGAAACTCGCGTGGTGGGCGGCCAGGCCGCTGCCGGGCAGGCTGACCCGCAGCCCCGGGCGCGTGCCCACGGCCACTTCGCCCTGCAGGGGCACGCTGGGGTGTTCGCCATTGGGGAACGTCAGTTGCATCCGGCCTCCTCCGGCCGCGAATCTAACATGGCCATGACACCGGCCCTGCTTGGTGGATACGGCGAAGCCAAGCAGAATAGGCCGTCCAGGAGAAAGCCATGTCCCATATCGACATCCAACGCAAACATTCGCGCCCGCTCAAGGAAGCCAAGGCCGCGATCGAACGGGTTGCCGAACACCTGGCCGAGAAGTTCGACGTCGAATACGGCTGGGAGGGCAATACCCTGGCCTTCACCCGCGGCGGCGTCGACGGCCATATCGCGGTTTCCGCCAGGGACGTGCACGTGACCGCCAAGCTGGGCTTCCTGCTGGGCGCGATCAAGGGCCCGATCGAGCGCGAGATCCACCAGTACCTCGACCGCGAGTTCGGCTAGGCCGGGACCGGCTCGGTCCGGGGTCGCCGAAGGGATCGGGATGCCCGGCGAACAGACGACGCGAGGCTTCCCGCTCGCGGTGGCCAATGGCCTCGAGGAAGTCGCCGGCGCCGCCCAGGGCGTCGAAGGCCCCGAAGCCGCGCTCCAGGAATCCCTGCAATTCCGACAGCCCCGCCGCCTTGGCCGGAAAGCGCGACGCCCGCAGGATCTTGTACACGCCGTGTTTTTTCACCGCCGCGTCCAGGGTCCAGCCCACGCCCAGGATCAGTTCGATCTGCCGGCGCCTGAGCCGCGCACAGCCGACGGCCCGGTAGGCCTCGCCGTAGTCGGCCAGGGTGATCGGGGCGTCCGGTCGCCGGCGCGCGGCCAGCTGCTGGGCCATGCGCAGGTCGAAGGCATGGCTTAGCACCGCCAGGCCGATGGCGTCGGCCGCGGCCACCAGCAGGGTGTCGGGAAGCAGCCGCGACATCAGCGGCATCACCTTGGCGACGTCGCGGTCGCGGCCGGAAAAATCCCGCTCGCCGTACAGGTCGGTCAGGAAGAACTCCGCCGCCGGGCGCATGCGCGCGTTGTCCTTGAAGTCGGTGAAACTCTCCGACAGCCGTTTCGCCTGCCAGGACTGGAGGGCCTGCAGCTGCGGCAGCCGGTTGCGCGGGTCGCGCACCGGGTCGTTGACGGCCTTTTGCCAGGCCAGCCGATTCGCCAGGCGCTGGCGCAGCAGGACCTGGCTCATCGGAGCCTGCCCCGGGGACGGCCGGGGACCGGGAAATGGAAGCGGTTCACACTGGGCTGGGGTTTGATGCGGCTACAATCGCCGCGCCATCTAGGAAAGATTCCATAGCATGCTCGTTCTGCAGCCAGCCCGGAAGCGTCAACCTCCCAGCCAGGGCCGTATCGGCCTGGCCATCGCCGGCGGCGGCCCGATCGGCGGCATGTACGAGCTCGGTGCCCTGCGGGCGCTGGACGTGGCCATCGAAGGCCTGGACCTGACCCGGCTGGAGGTTTACGTGGGCGTCAGCTCCGGCGCCTTCCTGGCCGCGGGCCTGGCCAACCGGCTCGACACCGCGGAAATGTGCCGGATCTTCATCAGCGGCGACAGCGACCAGGTGAAGTTCCACCCGCAGATGTTCCTGCGCCCGGCCTTCATGGAATACGTGCGCCGGGCCTCCGCGGTGCCGCGCCTGGCCTTCGAATGGTGGAAGGACCTGCTGACCGACCCCAACGGGTCGCACCTGAGCGAACTGGTCGGCCGTTTCGGCGGCGCCATCCCCACCGGCCTGTTCGACAACCGCGGCATCGAGACCTTCCTGCGCAAGGTCTTCACCATGCGCGGGCGCAGCAACGACTTCCGGGAACTGGCGGCCAAGCTTTACGTGGTCGCGGTGGACCTCGACAGTGGCGAGGCCGTGCGCTTCGGCGCCCCCGGCTGGGACGACGTCAGCATCTCGCGCGCCGTGCAGGCCAGTTCGGCCCTGCCCGGCCTGTACCCGCCGGTGGACATCCGCGGCCATCATTTCGTCGACGGCGCGCTGCGCCGCACGATGCATGCGTCCACCGTGCTCGACCACGGCATCGACCTGATGCTGGGCGTCAATCCTTTCGTGCCGTTCAACGCCAAGACCGCCGGCCGCCCGCCCGAGGGCATGAACATGATCAGCGAGGGCGGCCTGCCGGTGGTGCTGTCGCAGACCTTCCGCACCCTGCTGCAGTCGCGCATGCGCGTGGGCCTGGAAAAATACGCCGAACGTTACCCGGACGTGGACCAGGTGGTGTTCGAGCCCAACGAAGACGACGGCGAGATGTTCTTCACCAACGTCTTCAGCTATTCGTCGCGCCAGCGTGTTTGCGAACACGCCTTCCGTTCGACCCTCAACGACCTGCGCCGCCGCCGCGCCGAACTGGCGCCGGTGCTGGCCCGCCACGGCCTGAAGCTGCGCGCTGAAATCCTCGACGATCCCGGCGTTTCGATCATGGACGATCTGGGCTCGCCGCCACGCCCCACCGAGGCCACCGCGCGCCTGCGCCGGGCCCTGGACGACGTCGACCTGGTGGTGCGCGACCACCAGCCGGCACACCGCCCCGGCACCGGCCGCCGGGCCGGCAGCCGCCGACGCTGAACACCGCGGCCGCGCCGCGTGCACGGCGCACCGCCAATGGTGTGAAAACTCTAGACAACAGGCCCAGATTGGGGTCACTCGGCACTCGTGCCCAAACCGAACAGATGGAGTAATCCAGCATGGCCAAGCTCAAGAAGAACGTCCGCGCCAAAGCCTCGCCCAAGCGCAAGCCGTCCGCCGCTTCCGCCGCCGACCTGCAGGCCCGCGCCGAGCAGGTGTCGCGTTCGATCGTCGGCTCCGCCCAGCAGATCTGGATGGCCGGCATGGGTGCCTTCCACCGCGCCCAGGGCGAGGGATCGAAGCTGTTCGAAGCCTTGGTGCACGAGGGCATGAGCATCGAACAGAACACCCGCAAGCTGGCCACCGGCAGCGTCGACGCCGTGCGTGACGCCGTCGAAGACCGCGTCGGCGTCGTGCGCGAGCGCGCCGTGGACACCTGGGACCGCCTCGAGAAGGTGTTCGAGGACCGCGTGCAGCGCGCCCTCAACCGCCTCGGCGTGCCGGGCCGCGAAGACCTGGCCGAACTGAACAAGCGCGTGCACGAACTCAACGGCGAGCTGCGCAAGCTCTCGCGTCCGTCCGGCGCCAAGGCCGGCAAGGCCCCCGCCGCGCGCAAGCCGGCCGCCAAGAAGGCGGGCAAGAAGGCCGCCAAGAAGGCTTCCAAGCCGGCCGGCCGCAAGCCCGCCGCCAAGAAGGCCGCCAAGCCGGCGCGCAAGGCCAGCCCGGCCAGCAAGGCCGCGCGCAAGCCCGCCAAGACCACGGCCAAGTCGGCCGCCGGCAAGCGCCGCCTGCCCAAGGCCCCGAAGCCGGTCGCCCCGCAGGCGCCGTCCGCCTCCTGACCCCTTCCTGTCCGCCAGCCAACACGGGAACCCGCTAGCTCCCTCCCCTTGCGGCTCCCGGCTGGCGGACGGAATTTAATGACCCCCGGGCCCGGCATTGCCGGGCCCGTTGTCTTTGGGCGGCCATCGCCCCCGGCTTTCCGCGTTATCCTCTTGCAGCTTCCCCTGCCCCCCTGAATCGGAGTGACCGGATGTTCGGCCTCAGCCCCCTCGTTGCCGCCCTTGTCGCCACCATCGCCGCGCTGGTCGCCAGCACCTGGTGGTTCGGCGTGCATCGCCGCCGGCTGGCCGAAACCCAGGCCGGCGTCCAGGCGCTGGCCGGCATGAAGTGGCGCGAGTGCGCCGGCCTTGTGCTGCAGGCCATGGAAGAAAAGGGCTACAAGGAACTGCCGTCGAGCCGCCAGCCCGGCGACGGCGGCGCCGAGTTCCTGCTGGTCAAGGGCGACGAGCGCTGCCTGCTGGGCTACAAACACGGCACCGCCTACCGGCTGGGCGAGGCCAACGTGCGCGACTTCGCCAACGCCGTGCAGCTGCAGGGCGCCACCAGCGGCATGCTGGTGACCCTGGGCAGCGCCGAAGGTTTCGCCCGGGACCTGGCGCGCCGCTATGGCGTCGACCTCACCGACGGCCGCAGCCTCTGGCCGCAGGTCGAACCTTTCGCCGCGCCGCAGATGGTGGTCGCGATCCGTGAACAGGCCGCCGGGGAAATCCGCAAGGGCCAGCGCACGGGCATCATCGCCAGCATCGCGCTGGGTCTGGTGGTCTTCGCCCTGGGCTACGCGATGCAGCCCAGCGAACCCAGTTCGATGGTCAACACCCCGGCCAGTACGCCGGCCAACACCGGACCCGGCGCGGCCGCGCCCGCCGACGACACCGACGAACCCGCGGTGGAAACCTCCGGCGAAACCACCGTCGCTGCCGAGCCCGAGGCCCCGGTGTCACGCTTCACCGACCAGGCCTCGCGGGACGCCGAAGGCGCCCTGCGCGAACTCGAAGAAGTCGCCAAGCTGACCGAACAGCAGCGCCTTGAGCGCCGCCTGGCCGCCGCCACCGAGGTCGGCGAGCTCGAAGCCGCCGACAGCGCCGGCTGGTCCACCCAGTCCACCCTGGTGATCCGGATGAACCGGCCCGACGGCATCGACACCGGCCTGGTCAACGAGGCCTGCGCCATCCTCGTGCAGTACGAGGAACTGCGCTCCCCCCGCCTGCAGCTCGAGCCCCCGGCCGGCACTGCCGGCCAGGTGCGCTGGAGGCAGTGCCAGTAAGGCCTACCAGTGCACGCCGCGCATCAGCGCGGCGAAGGCCACCTGTTCGTTGGTCGGTTTTTCGTCCCGCAGTGCCTTGCGGTCGCCCTTGGCCGCGGCCGAGTCCGGGAACATCTCGAACGCGGTGTTCATGATCACCTCGTAGGCCTTGGGCGCCACCGCGTTGAGCGTGGCGGCGAAGATGCCCATGCGGGTGGCGACGCGGCTGGGCCGTTCGATGATCGCCCTCACCACCAGGTCGGCGGCTTCTTCGGGCGTGAGCGTCGGCACCGACTCGTACATCTTGGTCGGGGCGATCATCGGCGTTTTCACCAGCGGCATGTTGACCGTGGTGAAGGCGATGTTCTTGCCGCTGAACTCGGCCTGGGCGCAGCGGCTGAAGGCATCGAGCGCCGCCTTGGAGGCCACGTAGGCCGAAAAACGCGGTGAGCTGGCCAGCACGCCGATCGAGCTGATGTTGACCACCTGGCCCCGACGGCGCTGGGTCATGGCCGGCAGGAAGCCCATGATCAGGCGCAGGCAGCCGAAGTAGTTCAGCTGCATGGTGCGCTCGTAGTCGTGGAAACGGTCGTAGCTGAGCTCGACCGAACGGCGGATCGAGCGGCCGGCGTTGTTGACCAGCACGTCCACCGCCTTGTGTTCGGCCAGCACCGTGGCCACCAGCTTGTCGCAGCTCGACAGGTCGGTCAGGTCGCAGGTGTAGGCCCAGCACTTGCCGCCGGCGGCGAGGATCTCGTCGCGGGTGCGGAACAGTTCTTCCTCGCCGCGCGCGACGATGATGACCTTGGCGCCGGCTTCGGCAACCTTGATTGCCGTGGCCTTGCCGATGCCCGAGGAACCGCCGGTGATCAGCACCACCTTGCCCGAGACGTGGCCGCGCAGCGTGCGGTCGACGAACAGGTCGGGGTCGAGGTGGCGCTCCCAGTAGTCCCAGATGCGCCAGGCGTAGGAATCGAGGTCGGGCACGGTGATCTTGCTGCCCTTGAGCGCCCTCTCGACCACGCGGGTGTCGAACTTCGTCGGGTACGTGATGAAGGACAGGGTCGCCGGCGGCAGCTTCAGGTCGCGCAGCAGCATGGCGGTGAAACGCTTGACCGGCGGCAGGTTGGTGACCGCGTTGCGCACCGCGCCGGGCACCACGGCCAGCATGCGCGCGTCCAGGCGCATGGTCATCTCGGGCGCGTGGGCGGCGCGGCAGAAGGTGTTCATCAGTTCGCCGAAACGCTTGGGATCCGGGTCGACCAGGTGGAAACACTGGCCGTCGAGCCCGCGCTTGTGGGCGATGTGGTCCATGGCGTCGGCGACGAAGTCCACCGGCACCACGTTGATGCGCCCGCCCTCGATGCCCAGGGTCGGCACCCACTGCGGCAGCGCCTGGCGCATCTTCTTGATGAGCGTGAACAGGTAATACGGGCCGTCGATCTTGTCCATCTCGCCGGTCTTCGAGTGGCCGATGACCATCGACGGGCGGTAGATGCGGAACGGCACCTTGCACTCCTTGCGCACGATGCCTTCGGACTCGTGCTTGGTGCGCAGGTAGGGATCGCGCAGGCCTTCGGCTTCCTCGAACATGTCCTCGCGGAACACGCCCGGGTACAGGCCGGCGGCGGCGATCGAACTGGTGTGGTGGAAACAGCCGGCCTTGATGGCCGCCGCCAGCTCGATGGCGTGGCGGGTGCCGTCGATATTGGCCACCTGCTGGGAAGCCGCGTCGGCGGAAAGGTCGTAGATGGCGGCCAGGTGGAAGAAGTGTTTCACCTTGCCCGACAGGGCCTTCACCTTTGCGGGGGCCAGGCCGAGTTTGGGCTTGGACAGGTCGCCGGTGACCAGGACCAGGCGCTTGCGGTCCCAGCCCATCGAGGTGGCGATGGCGTCGAACTTCTTTTCCGAACCCTTGCGCACCAGCACGTGGATCGTGCCCTTGCGCTTGAGCAGGTTGCTGACCAGGTAGCGCCCGATGAAACCCGTGGCGCCCGTTACGAAATAAGACATGACCTCTCCCCTGCCCTTGACCCCGGGACCGGCCCCAAGCGGCCGGCGATGGGGCTAAGTTGCCAGAGCCCGGCGCGGGCGGCAAACCCTTCGTTGAACTTCCCCGGGCCCCGTGTTATCACCGGTGCTTCGATTGTGGGGATCCAAGACGATGGCCGACCTGAAAGCCGACTTCCAAAATGCCGCCAAGGACGTGATGGACCTGGCCGAAAGGCCGGACAACGACACCATGCTGCGCCTGTACGCGCTGTACAAGCAGGGTTCCGAGGGCGACGTGAGCGGGCCCAAGCCCGGTTTCTTCGATTTTGTCGGCACCGCCAAGTACGAGGCCTGGGAGAAGCTGGCCGGCATGAAGCAGGAGGAAGCCATGAAGAAGTACGTCGCCCTCGTGAAGACGCTTCGCGGCTGACGCCGCCCGATGGCCAGGCAGACCCGCCAGCGCATCCTCGATGCCTCCCTCGCCATGTTCAACGAACAGGGCGAGCCCAACGTCACGACCAACCACATCGCCGACGAGCTGGAGATCAGCCCGGGCAACCTCTACTACCACTTCCGCAACAAGGACGACATTATCGAGCAGCTGTTCGCGCGCTATGAAGAGCGCATGGACACGGCCCTGGTGGCGCCCGAGGGCCGGCTGCGGGACCTGGAGGACATCTGGCTGCAGCTGCACCTGGTGTTCGAGGCGATCTGGGACTACCGCTTCCTCTACCGCGACCTGGTCGACATCCTCAGCCGCAACCGGCGCCTGCGCCTGCGTTTCGCCCGCATCCTCAAGCGGGCGGCCGACAACGCCACTTCGGGCATGCGCGGCCTGGTCCAGGCCGGGGTGATGCGGGCCTCGGCGGCCGAGGTCGAGGCCACGGCGACCAATATCCTGGTGCTGGCCACGTTCTGGCTCAATTACGCCTCGGTCCGGGGCGACAAGGACGAAAACGAGGCCATCCGCCGCGGCATCGTCCAGGTGATGATGCTGCTCTCGCCCCTGCTGCGCGACGCCGAACGCATGCACCTCAACACCCTGACCCAGGCCTACCTGCGCTGACCCCCCCCTGTGGGAGGGACTTCAGTCCCGAAGCCCTTGGCCTTTGGCCAAGCAGGGCGGCGCAACCGCAGCAGCCGCGAGTGGAGGCGCCGCGCCTTCGCCCCGACCGACACGCCGTGAACCCATCCATGGGGGCTCATCGTCGACATC
>NZ_CAXBJS010000063.1:0-14915 GCF_963976025.1 uncultured Arenimonas sp. | reverse complement strand
CCAGGCCCACGGCCATCTGGCCGCCGCTGGGCAGGCTCAGGCCACCGCGGCGCTTCTTCTTCCGGCCCCCCAGCTGGCCCCCCATGGCCTGGCCCATCAGCTGGCCCAGCAGGCGTTCGGCGTTGAACATGCGGTGCTCCTGGCGATTTGCGGATAGGCCAATGGTGCGGGCGGCCAACCAAGCGCACAAGGCCAAAAGGCAGGGATGTGGCAGAATTGCCGCCTTGCATGCCCTCGCGAGCCCTGATGGCCGACAGCTACGACAGCCTGGTTCCCCGCAGCCCGTTCCGGGTCTGGCGGGCGTTCACCTGGTCCCTCAAGGGCCTGCGCGCCACCTGGATGCTCGAGTCTTCCTTCCGGCTCGAGGTGTACCTGTTCGTGCTGCTGGCGCCGCTGGCGCTGTGGCTGGGCGCGGACGGGGTCGAACGCGCGATCCTGGTCGGCTCGATGGTGCTCGTGCTGGTGGTCGAAGTGCTCAATTCGGCGGTCGAAGCCGTCGTGGACCGCTGGGGCGTCGAACACCATGAACTCGCCGGGCGCGCCAAGGACATGGGCTCGGCCGCCGTGTTCCTGGCCGACCTGAATGTTTTGGCCTGCTGGGGACTGATCCTCGGCCCACGTTATCTCTGACCGGGACCCTGGACGATGGATTGGATTTTCAGCACCGAGATCTGGATCGCGCTGCTAACCCTGGCGACGCTGGAGATCGTGCTCGGCATCGACAACCTGGTCTTCATCTCGATCGCGGTCAGCAAGCTGCCGCCCGAACAGCGGCCGCGCGCGCGCCGGTTCGGCCTGGCCATGGCCTGCCTCACCCGCATCGCGCTGCTGCTTTCCCTGGCCTTCCTGGCCAGCATGCAGAACAACCTGTTCGCGCTGTTCGGCATGGACTTTTCGGTGCGCGACCTGGTGCTGATCGCCGGCGGCCTGTTCCTGCTGGTCAAGGGCACCATGGAAATCCATGACACGGTCGAAGGCGAGGCCGACGAAGAAGACATCGGCACCAAACCCTCGGCGGTATTCGGTTACGTCATCGCCCAGATCGCCATCATCGACATCGTGTTCTCGCTCGATTCGGTCATCACCGCGGTGGGCATGGTCGACAACCGCTGGGTCATGGTGGCGGCCATCCTGATGGCGGTGGCGGTGATGCTGTTCGCGGCCAATCCGATCGGCGACTTCATCGACCGGCACCCGACGGTGAAGATGCTGGCGCTGAGCTTCATCATCCTGGTCGGCGTGGCGCTTATCGCCGACGGCTTCGATTTCCACATCGACCGCAAGTTCCTCTATTTCGCGATGGCCTTCTCGGCCGGCGTCGAAGCCCTGAACATCATCGCCAAGCGCAAGCAGCGAAGACCGGGCTGAGCGCGCCGGCCCGTGCCTGCAAGCCCGGAGCCTGAATGTCCACCGGCCTGTTCCTGACATTGCTGCTGTTGCTGGGATTCCTGTGCCAGTGGGCGGCCTGGCGGCTGCGGCTGCCGGCGATCCTGCTGCTCCTTGCCGCCGGCATCATCCTGGGGCCCGGCCTGGGCTGGCTCGACCCGGACGCGATGCTGGGCGAGTTCCTGTTCCCGCTGGTGTCGATCGGCGTCGCGCTCATCCTGTTCGAAGGCAGCCTGACCCTGCGCCTGGGCGAGATCCGCGGCCTGGGCCCCACGATCCTGCGCCTGGTCAGCGTCGGCGCGATCGTCACGATGCTGGGCCTGGCCGTCGCCGCGCATTACCTGGCCGACCTGGCCTGGCCGGTGGCGCTGCTGTTCGGCGCGCTGACCTGCGTCACCGGGCCGACCGTGATCATGCCGATGCTGCGCGCGGTGCGGCCCAATGAGCGCATCTCCAACATCCTGCGCTGGGAAGGCATCATCATCGACCCGATCGGCGCGCTGCTGGCCGTGCTGGTGCTCGAGGCGCTGATGCTGGGCCATGGCAACGGCGGCTGGGGCGTGTTCGCCTGGACGGTGGCCAGCGGGGCGGTGATCGGCGTGGCCGGGGCCTGGGTGCTGGCCACGGTGCTGCGCCGGCAGTGGCTGCCCGAGTACCTGCACAACTACGGCACCCTGGCCTGGGTGCTGGTCGCGTATGCCGCCAGCAACCTGCTGGCCCATGAAAGCGGCCTGCTGGCCGTCACGGTCATGGGCATGGTGCTGGCGAACATGCGCGGCCTGGACGTCGAGCACATCCTTTCGTTCAAGGAACACCTCTCGACGCTGATCATCTCGATGCTCTTCATCGTGCTGGCGGCGCGCCTGCAGTGGCCCGGCCTGCCGCTGCTGGGCACGGGCCTGCTGGTGCTGGCGGCGGCGATGCTGGTGGTGCGGCCGCTGGCGGTGCTGCTGTCGACGCTGGGCGGAACCACGCACTGGCCGGAGCGGGCGCTGCTGGCCTGGATCGCGCCGCGCGGCATCGTAGCGGCGGCCGTGTCGGCCCTGTTCGCGCTGCGCATGGAAGAAAACGACCCGGTGGCGGCCCAGACCCTGGTGTCGCTGACCTTCCTGCTGATCATCGGCACGGTGCTGGTGCAGAGCGCCACGTCTCGGCCGCTGGCACGCCTGCTCAAGGTCACCGCGCCGAGCCCGACCCAGGTGCTGGTGGTGGGCAGCTCGCCGGTGGCACGCGCCATCGGCCAGGCCGTGGACAAGGCCGGTTTCCGCGTCCTGCTGGCCGACGACGACTGGAGCGGCCTGGCGGCGGCGCGCCTGGCCGGGCTCAAGACCTTCTATGGCAACCCGGCTTCCGAGCACGCCGAACGCACGGTGGACTTCAACGCTTTCGGCTGGCTGCTGGCCATGTCCACGCGCGGCGAGATGAACACCCTGGCCTGCGTGCGCTTCCGGCCCGAGTTCGGGGCGGGGCGGGTGCTGCGGCTGCGCGTGCTGGCCCCCGGCGAAGCGCCGCGGCAGGCGCTGGCGGCGCCGATCCAGGCGCCGGCGCTGTTCGAAGAAGGCATCACCCACGGCGAGCTCGACAAGCGACTGGCCGCCGGCTGGCAGATCAAGACCACCAAGCTGGGCGAGGAGTTCGGCTGGGAGGATTTCATCGGCCAGTACGGCGAACCGCCGCTGCGCCTGTTCGCCATCACCGACCGCGGCCGCCTGATGTTCGAGACCGAGGACGTGCCGCTCGAGCCCAAGGCCGGCTGGGTCGTCGCCGCCCTGGTCGACCCGGGCACCCGCCGTGAAGCGCCCGGCCCGGCGCAGGCATCGACCAACGGGGACGAGGCCGGCACACTAGCGCCATGACGATCCTGCACGATATCGATCCGCTGGCCCTGGAACTGCCGTTCTGGCCGCACGGCATCCACTGGTACGGGCTGATGTACGCCCTGGCCTTTTTCACCGCCTGGTGGCTGGGCCGCCGGCGGGTGCGGGCAGGGCGCCTGCCGGGGGTGGACGAAGACGGCTTTGGCGACCTGCTGTTCTACGGAATGCTGGGCGTGATCCTGGGCGGGCGCGTGGGCTACGTGCTGTTTTATTCCTTCGACGCCTTCCTGGCCGACCCGCTGATGCTGGTGATGATCAACGAAGGCGGCATGAGCTTCCACGGCGGCCTGCTCGGCGTGCTGGCGGCGGCGGCCTGGTGGACGCGGCGCCAGCGCCTGCATTTTTTCGACACCATGGATTTCGTGGCGCCGCTGGTGCCGGCCGGGCTGGGCTTCGGCCGCCTGGGCAACTACATCGGCGGCGAACTCTGGGGCAAACCGACCGGCGGCGACTGGGGCGTGGTGTTCCCGGCCAGCCTGCCGCCCGAATACGCGGCGCTGCCGGCCGAACAGCTGCGCGCGCTGCACGCCAGCGGCGCGCTCGATGCCTTCGCGCGGCACCCGTCGCAGCTCTACCAGGCCGCGCTGGAAGGTCTGGTGCTGGGCCTGGTGCTGTGGTTCTACTCGCGCAGGCCACGGCCGCGCTACGCGGTGTCGGGACTGTTCGCGCTCGGCTACGGCCTGTTCCGGTTCGCGGTCGAGTTCGTGCGCGAACCCGACGCCCACCTGGGTTACCTGGCCTTCGGCTGGCTGACCATGGGCCAGCTGCTGTCGCTGCCGCTGATCGCGCTGGGGCTGTTCCTGCTGTGGCTGTCGCACCGCTCGCCGACGCTGGCGCCGGTGCCGCCGCCGGCGGAGAAGGCCTGATGCGCGCCTACCTCGACCTGCTGCGGCACGTGCTCGAGAAGGGCACGCCCAAGGCCGACCGCACCGGCACCGGCACGCGTTCGGTGTTCGGCTGGCAGATGCGCTTCGACCTGGCCGAGGGCTTCCCGCTGGTCACCACCAAGAAGCTGCACCTGCGTTCGATCATCCACGAACTGCTGTGGTTCATCCGCGGCGAAACCAACGTCGCCTACCTGCGCGAGAACAAGGTCAGCATCTGGGACGAGTGGGCCGATGAAAACGGCGAGCTCGGCCCGGTCTACGGCCGGCAGTGGCGCCACTGGACCGGCAGCGACGGCTGCGAGATCGACCAGCTGCGCTGGGTGGTTGATGAAATCCGGCGCAACCCCGATTCGCGCCGGCTGATCGTCAGCGCCTGGAACGTGGCCGAGCTGCCGCAGATGGCGCTGATGCCCTGCCACACGCTGTTCCAGTTCTACGTGGCCGACGGCAGGCTCAGCTGCCAGCTCTACCAGCGTTCGGGCGACATTTTCCTGGGCGTGCCCTTCAATATCGCCAGCTACGCGCTGCTCACGCACATGGTGGCGCGCCACTGCGGGCTGGAAGTGGGCGACTTCGTGCACACGCTGGGCGACGCGCACCTGTATTCAAACCACGTCGAGCAGGCCCGCGAGCAGCTGTCGCGCGATCCGCGGCCGCTGCCGCGGCTGGTGCTGGCGCCGGAAGCAACCGACCTGTTCGCGATGCGCTTCGAGGACATCGCCATCGAAGGCTACGACCCGCACCCGGCCATCAAGGCGCCGGTGGCGGTGTGAGCCGCCGGCCCGAGTTGCACCTGGTCGCGGCGCTCGATCGCGCCCGCGGCATCGGCCGGGGCAACCAGCTGCCCTGGCGCCTGCCGGATGACCTCAAGCGTTTCAAGGCGCTGACCCTGGGCCGGCCCCTGCTGATGGGCCGCAAGACCGCCGAATCACTGGGGCGGGCGCTGCCGGGCCGGCGCAATATGGTGCTGACGCGTTCGGGCCGCGTGCCCTTCGCCGGCATGGAGCCGGTGGCTACGCTGGCCGGGGCCCTGGCCGCCTGCGACGACGAAGCGCTGATGGTGATCGGCGGCGGCGAGGTGTATGCGCTGGCGCTGCCGCTGGCCAGCCGGCTGCACCTGACCCACGTGGACACCGTGGTGGACGGGGCCGATGCGTTTTTCCCGGCCTGCGACCCGGCCGACTGGCAGCCGGTCTGGCGCGAGGCCCACGCTGCCGATGACCGGCACGCGCTGGCGTTTGAGTTCGTGGACTACCGGCGCGCCGGCGGCGGACTCAGTTGAAGCGGTAGTCGGCGTCGTTGCCGCGCTCGAAGTGGCGAAGCGCGCGCAGGTCCTTTTCGAGCTGGATGTAGCGCACGGCCTTTTCCACCGGCATGCCGGCGCGGCCGAGGCGGGCGAAGGTGGACTCGAGCAGGTCGGCTTCGTCGGCTTCCAGGGCCAGCATTTCCTCGGCCAGGTCCTCGATGTCACCGTCGTCCACCTGGCCGGCCGCCAGGCGTTCGGCGTGCCGCGCCAGCAGGCGCGACCGGCGTTCGGCCAGGTCGGCCAGGCCGGCCTGGTGGGCGTCATAGACCGGCCAGAACGTGGCGTCTTCTTCGTTGGAAAGCTGCAGCTGGCGGGCCATGAAGATCTGCTTGCCGGGCGCGACGGCGGCCTTGAGCTGGTTCACGCGGGCCACGGCGTCGCCGCCGGCGTTCTGCGCGACGACCGGCAGGGCCAGGGTGGCGAGCAGCAGGAAAATGAGGGGGCGGATCATGGGGGTCTCCTTGTGTTTCAGTCGTCGCCGCGCGGCGCATTGTCGGGCGGATTGCGCCCGGGCACCTGGTGCAGGCGCAGTTCGGGGCCAAGCTCGAGCGCGGTGAGCTTGCCGCCCCAGACCGCGCCGGTGTCGATGGCATAAACGCCCAGGCCCATGAACAGGCCCAGCGTCGACCAGTGGCCGAACACCACCGGCATTTCGCGCTCGGCGTGGCCCGGCACTTCGAACCACGGGTACACGCCGGGCCGCTGCGTGCCGGGCCGGCCCTTGTCCTCGAAGCCGATGCGGCCACCCGGCGTGCAATAACGCATGCGGGTGAAGACGTTGATGATGGCGCGGTAGCGGTCGGGGCCCATCAGCTTGGGCGACCAGGCCGGCTTGTCGCCGTACATGTTCTTGACCAGCTTGTTGAAGCCGTCGCCGCGCAGTTTTTCCTCGACCTCGCGGGCCCGCGCTTCGGCCAGGGCAATGGTCCACTTGGGCGCCAGCCCGGCGTGCACCATCGCGAAGTTCAGCGTGCGGTCGACGTGGAAGAGTTTTTGCTGGCGCAGCCACTTCACCAGCACCTCGGTGTCTTCGGCGAACAGCACCCGCTGCAGGTCGGGGTTGACCTTGCGCTGGTCGACTTCGCGGCGGGTCGAGATGGCCAGCAGGGACAGGTCGTGGTTGCCCAGCACGATGGTGCTGTGGATGGCCAGCGAGTGCACCAGGCGCAGGGTTTCCAGCGACTGGCCGCCGCGGTTGACCAGGTCGCCGCAGAACCACAGGCGGTCCACCGCCGGGTCGAAGCGGATCTTCTCCAGCAGCCGCTGCAGCGCGTCGTAACAACCCTGGACGTCGCCAATGGCGTAGGTGGCCATCAGTGCAGGGTCCGCGGGATGGACAGGGTGAAGGGCGAGACCTCGGCGTCGAAGCGGGTGCCGTCGTCGGCCAGCATCTGGTAGCTGCCCTGCATGGTGCCCAGCGGCGTTTCGAGCACGGCCCCGGAGGTGTATTCGAAACTTTCGCCCGGGCGCAGCCAGGGCTGTTCGCCGACCACGCCTTCGCCCTGCACTTCCTGCACCTTGCCGTTGGCGTCGGTGATCAGCCAGCGTCGGCTGATCAGGCGCGCGGGCACCTCGCCGGCGTTTTCGATGCGAATCGTGTAGGCGAAGACGTAGCGGTCATCCTCGGGAATCGACTGGTCTTCGAGGAATCGTGTGGCGACGACGACCTGGATGGCGTGCTGGGGCGTGTCCATGCCGCCATTCTACGCAGTACGGCGCTCCGGGGGCAGCGCGGCCAGGTGATTGGCCAGGTGCTTGAATTCAGCCACGGCGATCTGTTCGGCGCGGGCGTCGGGACGCAGGCCGGCGTCTTCGATGTCGGCGCCGCTGCAAACCTGCGACAGCGCGTTGCGCAGGGTCTTGCGGCGCTGGCCGAAGGCGTCGCGCACGACCCTGGCATACAGGGCGTGGTCGTCGATGCCGACCTCGGCCGCCGGCAGCGGCACCAGCCGCACCACCGCCGAGTCCACCTTCGGCGGCGGCCGGAAGGCTTCCGGCGGCACGTCGAACAGCGACGTGACGGTGCAATAGGCCTGAAGCATCACGCCCAGGCGGCCATAAACCTTGCTGCCCGGGCCGCAGGCCATGCGGTCCACCACTTCCTTCTGCAGCATGAAATGCATGTCGCGGACGGCCGCGGCATGTTCGAGCGCGTGGAAGAGGATGGGCGAGGAAATGTTGTAGGGCAGGTTGCCGACCAGGCGGATCTGGCCGGCGCCGTGGCCGTCGTCGGAGGCGAGCTTGCCGAAGTCGACCTGCAGCACGTCCTTGTGGATGACGGTGAGCCGGCCCAGGCCTTCGCTGGCTTCCATCAGCGGCGTGATCAGGTCGCGGTCGAACTCGATCACCGTCAGTTCGCCGTGCCGGCGCAGCAGCGGGAAGGTGATGGCGCCCTGGCCGGGGCCGATTTCCACCAGGCGGTCGCCGGGCTGCGGGTCCACCGCCAGCACGATCAGGTCTATGAACCGGCGGTCGGTGAGGAAGTGCTGGCCCAGGTTCTTTTTCGGCGGTGCCTTGAACGGGCTCATGCGGGGATCCTCCGGGCGGCGAGCGTGGTGCACAGGTCGGTGGCGGCGAACAGGCTGGACGGGTCGGCGCGGCCGCTGCCGGCCAGCTCCAGCGCGGTGCCGTGGTCCACCGCGACGCGCGGGTAGGGCAGGCCCAGGGTGATGTTGACGGCGTGTTCGAAGCCGCCGTGCTTGAGCACCGGCAGGCCCTGGTCGTGGTACATGGCCATCACCGCGTCGAAGCCGGCCAGCTTGCCGGGCAGGAAGGCGGTGTCGGCCGGCAGCGGGCCGACCAGGTCCAGGCCTTCGGCGCGCAGCGCCTGCAGGCAGGGAGTGATGACGTCGATTTCTTCCCGGCCCAGGTGGCCGTCTTCGCCCGCGTGCGGGTTCAGGCCCAGCACGGCGATGCGCGGCGCGGCGATGCCGAAGTCGCGCTGCAGGGCGGCGTGGGTGATGCGCAGGCAGCGCGCCAGGGACGTCCGGCTGATGGCGTCGGGCACGGCGCGCAGGGGCAGGTGGGTGGTCGCCAGCGCAACGCGCAGCCCGGGCCGGGCCAGCATCATCACCACGTCGACGCCGGCCTGGCGTGCCAGCAGTTCGGTGGTGCCCGAGTAGGCGAAGCCGCCTTCATTGATGCTGGCCTTGTGCACCGGGCCGGTGACCAGGCCCTGGCAGTCGCCGGCCAGGCAGGCCGCCGCGCCCTGTTCCAGCGAGGCGATGACGGCGGCGGCGTTGGCAGGGTCGGGCTGGCCGAAGTGCACCGGGCGCGCCTGCGGCACCGGCTGCAGCGCCAGCTCGCCTTCGCTGCAGTCCTGGCCCGGCGAACGCAGGCGCAGCGGCAGGCCAAGGGCCTGCGCGGCGGCGAGCAGGGTGTCGGGGTCGGCGTAGGCCAGCAGCTGCGCCGTGCGCGGGCGCTGGGCCAGCCGTACGCAGAGTTCGGGACCGATGCCGGCCGGCTCACCCGGAACCAGAGCCAGCCGCGGTCGCATGGCTCAGGCGCCCGTCAGGCGGCTCTCGACGAAGGCTTCGGCGCGCATCTGGCGCATGAAGCGTTCGAACTCTTCTTCGGCCTTGCGCTGGGCGATGATCTCGCGCGCCTGGTTGCGACGGTTCTGTTCGGTGACGTCCTGTTCGCGGGTGCCCAGGCGCTTGATGACGTGCCAGCCCACTTCGCTCTGGAAGGGCTGGGACAGCTCGCCATCCTGCAGCTGGCTGAGCTGCGAACCCACCGACGTGCCCCAGGCATTGACCGGGAACCAGCCCATGTCGCCGCCGTCGTTGCGGCTCATCGTGTCTTCGGAATGTTCGCGGGCGATCTTGGCGAAGTCTTCGCCGGCGGCGATGCGGTCGCGCAGCGCCTGGGCCTTCTGGCGCGCGGCTTCGGCCGGCACCGTCGGCGTTGCGCGGATGAGCAGGCCCTGGGCGTTGTATTCGGTCAGGGTCTGGGTGCCCTGTTCGCGGGTCTCGACCAGCTGGATGAGCTGGTAGCCACCCGGGCCGCGCACCGGCTCGGAAATCTCGCCGGGCTTGAGCTGCTGGATCAGGCCGACGAATGCCGGCGGGATCGCGTCGAGCGCGCGCCAGCCGATGTTGCCGCCCTCGAGCGCGTTGGGCGCGTCCGAGAAGCGGATGGCGGCGGCGGCGAAGTCGATCTCGCCGCGTTCGACCACGCTCTTGATGTCGCGCGCCTTCTTCTGCGCGGCGGCCACGTCTTCGGGCGTGGCGCCGTCGGGCAGGGCGACGATGATGTTGGCCAGGCGCACTTCCGGGCCGCCGATTTCGCGCACGGCCAGCAGCTGGTCGATCTCGGCTTCGCTGACCTGCACGCGGCTCTGCACGTAGCGCTGGCGCAGGCGTTCGATAAGCAGTTCGTCGCGCAGGCTGTCGCGGAATTCTTCGTAGCTCAGGCCGTCCTGCACCAGGCGGGCGCGCAGCTGGTCCTGGGTAAGGCGGTTGCGCGAAGCCACCGATTCGATGGCCTGGGCGAGTTCGCCGTCGCTGACGCGGATGCCGGAGTCGCGGGCGCGCGCCAGCTGCAGGCGGGCCAGCACCAGGCGGTCGAGCACCTGGCGTTCGAGCACGTCGCGCGGCGGCAGCTGGCCGGGCTGGCTGGCGTACTGGGCGCTGATGTTGGCCACGGCGCGGTCGAGTTCGCTGCGCAGGATGACGTCTTCGTCAACGACGGCCACGATCGAGTCGATGGGCGTGGTGGCCTGGGCCGCGACGGGACCGGGCGCGAAGGCGGTGGACAGGGCCAGCAGGGCGGCCAGGACGGGGGCGAAAGCGTTGTTCATGCAGTCTGCGGCTCCGGCGCCACGGGTATCAACGGGAATAGTCAAGAATAGCATCATCAAGCAGGCGGGCCGTGCTGCGGCCGAAGCTGCCGACGCCGTTCAGTTCTATCTCAAGATAGATGCCGGTGTTCTGCTCGTCGCTGAATTCACGGGCATAACGGCGGCCCAGCACCCGCACCGCGACGCAGCAGCTCTTCCATTCGATGCCGGCCAGGGCCTCGAGGCTCTGGCGGTCGCGCAGCGAATAATTCCAGCGGCCCAGCAGCGTCCACTGCTCGCGGATCGGCAGCACGAAGGACAGGTCGGCCTGTTCGACCAGGTCGGCGCGGTAGCGGTAGGAGGCGTTGACCAGGCCGCGGTCGCCGAAGCGCCACTGGCTGCGCACGGCGGAAAGCTCGGTGCGCTCGCCGTCGGGGTCCCACTGGTGGGCAAGGCCCAGGGACCAGCGGTCGGTCGGGGACACGCTGGCCTCGGCGACCCAGGACGAACCTTCGTCCGACAGCAGCGGGCCACCCGGCACGGTGACGCGCGGCGGGTCGAAATAGTGGGTGCGGCCCAGGCCGACGCTGAGCAGTTCGCGGCCGTCATCGGCGCTGAGCACCCGGCTGGTCAGCGCAAGGGTGACCTGGTCGGCGTCGCCGACCCGGTCGGCACCGGCGAAGCGGTTGTCGCGGAACAGGCCCGGCCACGAGAAGGTGAGCGGGCGGGTGTCGAACAGCGGCAGCTGGTCCTGGTCGCGGTAGGGCACGTTCAGGTAATAAAGCCGTGGCTCGAGGGTTTGCAGGTAGCTGCCGTCGCCGAAGCTGAATTCGCGTTCGAAGAAGGCGCCCATGTCCAGGCTCATCACCGGCAGGCTGCGGTCGGGGTTGTTGTCGCCGCCCGGCGGCACCAGCGACTGGTCGAGCGAATACGAGGTGTAGCGCCAGGCCAGGCGCGGAGTCGCGAACCAGGCCGCGCCACCGAAGGGCAACTGCACCCAGGGCGTCAGGTCGAGGCGGTTGCCGCCGTCGCGGAAATCGGATTCAAAACGCACGGCCTCGGCATCGATGCCGGCCTCGAGCCAGCGCGCGAAGGGCCTGGACCAGCGCAGGCGCGCTTCGGGCAGGCGCCGGTAGGGCGCGGCGGAGTCGGGCAGCAGCGGGCTGGCGACTTCCCAGCTTTGCACCTGCAGGCTGGCATCCCAGCCCAGGCCGCGGCCGTAAACGCCGAGCGAACTTTCGAGCAGGGTGATCGTCGAGTTGGGCAGGGAATCGCCGAAGTCGGCGAAGTACTCGTCGTCGCTGACGTGGTTGATGTTGGCGCGCAGGTTCCAGTTCCGGCCCAGGCGGTCGTAATGGCGCCAGCGCAGCAGGCCGCGGTCGCGGCCGGTCAGGTCGTCGTCGGGCAGCCAGGTGCCTTCGAGTTCGCCGCGGGCGTCGCGCGGGCCCAGGTAGCGGAACTGCGCGCCCAGCATCAGGCCGCGGTCGGACAGCCAGCGCGGCGACAGGGTGGCGTCGTAGTTCGGCGCCAGGTTCAGGTAGATCGGCTGTTCGTATTCAAAGCCGTTGCGGTCGTCGTGGCCGATGGTCGGGCTTAGCAGGCCGGTGCGGCGGCGATCGTCGGTCGGGAAACGCACCCAGGGCAGCCACAGCACCGGCACGCCGCCCACGCGCAGGGTGGCGTTGCGGGCGGTGCCCACGCCTTCTTCCTGGTCGACGTCGATGCGGCTGGCGCGGAATTCCCACTGGCGCTGCGCCGGCGGGCAGGTCGAATAGCTGGCGCCGGTGAGCGTGCCTTCCTGGCCGCGCAGTTCGATGGCGTCGGCATGGCCGTTGCCGGCCTGCTGGTTGAACTGGTAGTCGACGTCCTGCAGCTGCACCACGTCGGCGCGCTGGTCGCCCTGGGCACTGGCCGCGCGCAGGCGCAGGCCGCGGTCCTGGTAGCGGGCCGGGCCGCCGGTCCGGAAGGTTTCCCTGCCGTGGTCGTAGGTCAGCTGCTCGGTGCCCAGCCACTGGTCGCCGCGCTGCAACTCGACGTCGCCGGTGAGCACCGTCACTTCCTGTTCGCTCACGTCCAGGTGCAGGGCGCTGACGTCCGTGGCCGGGTCGGCCGGCGCCGCGCCGTCGACGGGCAGCGGGCGGTACAGGGGCAGGGTGCCGGTGTCGGGGCAGTATTCCCAGGCGGGCGGGGCGGGGTCCTGGGCGCGGGCGGCGCAGGCCATGGCCAGGCAAATCGGGAGCAGGCGAAGGGCTGGGCGGCGCACGGGGACTTCCGGGGAAAAGACGCGATAGCTTCGCCCATGCCGCCGGGCGGGGCAACACGGCGTGTGGCCAGGGGCTCAGCGGGCGTCGAGCAGGCCCTGCAGGTGGGCGACGCTGCAGGCACGCAGCGCCGACAGGCTGTAGCCGCCCTCGAGCAGCGACACCAGGCGGCCGCCGGCGTGGCGACCGGCCAGGGCGGCCAGTTCGGCCGACAGCCAGCGGTAGTCTTCGGCTTCCAGCGCCAGGTCGGCCAGCGGGTCGAGCCGGTGGCCGTCGAAACCGGCGGACACCAGCAGCAGCTGCGGCCGGAAGTCTTCCAGGCGCGGCAGCAGCTGGTCCTTCCAGACGGCGCGGAAAGCCGCGCTGTCGGCGCCGGGCGCCAGCGTGGCATTGGCCAGGTTGCCCACGCCCTGTTCGGCGGGGTCGCCGGTATTGGGATAAAGCGGCGACTGGTGCGAGCTGAGGTACATCACCCGCGGGTCGCCGGCGAAGATGTCCTGGCTGCCGTTGCCGTGGTGCACGTCGAAGTCGGCGATCGCGACCCGGTGCAGGCCGTGCGCGTGCACCGCGTGCGCGGCGGCCACCGCCACCGAGTTGAACAGGCAAAAGCCCATCGCGACCTCGCGGGTGGCGTGGTGGCCCGGCGGGCGCACGGCGCAAAAGGCCTGCGGGCCTTCGCCGGCCATCACTGCGTCCACCGCAGCCACGCCGGCGCCGGCGGCGCGCACGGCGGCTTCGGCCGAGCCGGCCGACATGGCCGTGTCTTCGTCCAGGCGGCGCGTACCGCTGTTGTCGCCGTCCAGCACGTCGGCCAGCAGCGACGGCGCGTGCACGCGACGCAGCGCCTCGCGGCTGGCGGCCGGCGCCTCGCGCCAGGGCAGGGCCGGGAAGGCGGCGCGCACGGCGTGCAGCACGGCTTCAAGCCGGGCGGGACATTCAGGATGCCCGGCGCCGGGATCGTGCGAGAGGCAGGCCGGATGGGTATAGAGCAGCACGCTCAGCCTTTGCGGCGCTCGTGGTTCCAGGTCGTCTCGCCGTGGCCGCTGGCGCGGGCCAGGACCCGGGCGAGCACGAAGAGCAGGTCCGAGAGCCGGTTGAGATAGCGGATGGCCTGCGGGCGCACCGCGTCGTGGTGCGAGAGCGTCACCGTCTCGCGTTCGGCGCGGCGGCAGATGGTGCGGGCCAGGTGGCAGTGCGCGGCCGGCAGGCCGCCGCCGGGCAGGATGAAGTCCTTGAGCGGCGGCAGGTCGGCATTGAAGCCATCGAGCTGCGCTTCGAGGCGGTCGATGTCGGCGTCGTGGATGGCTGCGTGGCCCGGGATGCACAGCTCGCCGCCGAGGTCGAACAGCTGGTGCTGCACCGACACCAGCACCTGGCGGATGTCGTCGGGGATGTCGCAGGCCAGCACGATGCCGATGGCCGAATTGGCTTCGTCGACGGTGCCGTAGGCGGTGACGCGGGCCGAGTCCTTGGCGACGCGGGTGCCGTCACCCAGGCCCGTGCTGCCGTCGTCGCCGGTGCGGGTGTAGATCTTCGACAGGCGGTTGCCCATGGCCGGGTCAGCCGGCCAGCTTGCCGGCGCTGGCGGCGCCGGCGCGGCTCACCAGCTTCACCAGCACGTGCACGAGCACGGCCAGGCCCACGTACAGGGCTGTGGTGCCCAGGTAAGGCATGAACCAGTCGGCGTAGTTTTTCGCCCAGCCGGCGACGGTGGGGTTGGCCACGGCGTCCGAAAGCCAGTAAAAGCCGCCCTGCGCGAACAGGTGGCAAACGGCCACGCCCAGCAGCACCGCCGGCGCCAGGCCGGCCAGCTGGCGCAGCGGCTTGTCCTGGCCGAAGCGGCGCAGGCCGGCGCCGGCCGCCCACAGCGCGAAGTGCGCCGGCAGCAGCATCCAGTAACCCGGCGACACGCAGTAGTGGCTCCAGAAGCTGGCGCCGGTGCCGGTGATGACCACGTAGTCCACCGCCACCGCGAGCACCATCAGCGCCGGGAAGGCCCAGCGAACACTGCCCGCCAGGTAGAAACCACCCAGCGCGAACACCGCCCAGGACGCATCGGGCACCAGGCCGAAGTGGTTCATGCGCGTGGCCGCCATCAGCAGGGCGAGCGCGGCGAAGATGGCGAGGCGGGAGCGGGTGTTCGAGGTCATGGGCTAAGGATTCCGTCAAGGCAGCGGCCAGGCCGGCATTCTAGCGGAAGTGTCCGGCCATCGCCGGGCGCTCACCCCGGGCGGGTATCATGCGCGGCATGTCACGTGACGACGGCTTCGACCACGACATCCTCATCCTCGGCGGCGGCCTGGTGGGCAGCGCGCTGGCCTGCGCGCTCGACGGGCGCGGCTGGCGTGTCGGCCAGGTCGAGGCCAGCGCGCCTTCGGCGGGCGCGCCCGGTTTCGACGAGCGCAAGCTGGCGCTGGC
>NZ_CAXBJS010000062.1:0-14981 GCF_963976025.1 uncultured Arenimonas sp. | reverse complement strand
GCAGCCAGCCTGAACGCGCTGGCTGCGCGCGACGTGCTGCCGCGGCTGGCGACGCCGCCGGCGCCGATCCGGCGCGTGCACGTCAGCCGCGCCGGCGACTTCGGCGCCGTGCGGCTCGAGGCCGCCGAGATGGGCCACGAGGCCTTCGGCGGCGTGGTGCTGGCCCGCGAGCTGGGCGAGGCCCTGGAATCGCGCCTGGCCACGGTGCAGGGACTCGAGCGTTATCGCCCGGCGACCGTGCTCGAGGTGAAGCCCGATGCCGATGGCCCGCTCGTGCGACTCGACCCGGCGTCCGGCGGCCGCGAACTGCGCGCGCGCCTGCTGGTGGCCGCCGACGGCAGCCGGTCGCTGGCGCGAACGGCCCTGGGCATCGGCGCCAGCGAACACGACTATGGGCAGACCCTGGTGGTGTGCAGCCTGGCCACCGAACGGGCGCCGGACGGCACGGCCTGGGAGCGATTCACCGACCAGGGCCCGGTGGCGCTGCTGCCGATGGCCGGCGGCCACTACGGCGCGATCTGCGCGGTCGCGCGTGAGCAGGCCGACGCCGTGCTGGCACTGTCCGATGTCGCATACGCCGAGTATTTCCAGCAGCGTTTTGGCTGGCGTGCCGGCCGCGTGCGCCGGGTCGGCAAACGCAGCGCTTATCCGCTGGCGCGCATCGTCGCCGACCGCCTGGTCGCGCCGCGTGCGGTGCTGATGGGCAATGCCGCGCAGTCGATCCACCCGATCGGCGCCCAGGGTTTCAACCTGGGGCTGCGTGATGCGCTGGCCCTGGCGCAGCGGCTCGAGGGCGGCGACCCGGGCGACGCCGCGCGGCTGGCCGACTACGCGCTATCCCGGAGCGAAGACCGCGAGCGCACGCTGGCCTTCAGCGACGGTCTGGCGCGCGCCACCGCCAACGACGGTTTCCCGATGCACGTGCTGCGTTCGCTGGGCCTGCTGACCCTGGGTCACCTGCCCGGGCTGGCGGCGCCGCTGGCGGCCGGTGCAATGGGTTACCGCGGCCAGGTGCCGAAGCTTTCAAGGCCGAATGCATGAGCCGGCGTGATCCATTTGATCTGGTCGTGGTCGGCGCCGGCGTGGTCGGCGCCGCGGCCGCGTTGGCGGCGGCGCGCGACGGCCTGCGCGTGGCCCTGGTCGAGTCGCATGCACCGCCGGACTGGAACGCCGGCGCGCCCGACCTGCGTGTTTACGCCTTCGCGCCCGACAACGCCGCGCTGCTGGCGGACCTGGGCGTCTGGGACGACATCCGCGCCACCCGCGCGATGGCCTACCGGCGCATGCGCGTCTGGGACGCGGCCGGCGGCGGCGAGCTGTGTTTCGACGCCGACGCCTTCGGCCGTCCCGCGCTGGGCCACATCGTTGAACACGCGCTGCTGGTCGATCGTCTGTGGGCGGCCTGCGCCGGCGAGGCGCGCATCCATCGTTATTGCCCCGACAAGCTTGAATCGATCGAACAGCAGGACGACCTGGCCGCGGTCTGGCTGGCCAGCGGCACCGTGCTGCACGCGCGGCTGGTGCTGGGCGCCGACGGCGCGGCTTCGAAGGTGCGCGCCTGCGCGGGACTTGATGCGCCGGCGCACGACTACGGGCAGCGTGGGCTGGTTGCCTACGTCGGCACACAACGCCCGCACGAGGACACCGCCTGGCAGCGGTTCCTGCCGACCGGGCCGCTGGCCTTCCTGCCGTGCGCGGACGGTCGCTGTTCGATCGTCTGGAGTTTGCCGGAGGCCGAGGCGCAGCGCCTGCTCGAAGCCGATGAAGAAAGTTTCCGCCGCGAGCTCACGCGCGCCTTCGACGCGCGCCTGGGCGAGGTCACTTCCGTGTCGGCGCGGGCGGCTTTCCCGCTGCGCCGCCAGCTGGCCAGCGCGCAGGTGGCCGGTCGCGTGGTGCTGGCCGGGGATGCCGCGCACGTGGTGCATCCGCTGGCCGGGCAGGGCGTGAACCTGGGCCTGCGCGACATCGCCGCCCTGCGCGCCTCCTGGCAGCAGGCGCAGGCGCGCGGCAGCGACTTCGCCAGCCCGCACCGCCTGGCCCGCTGGGCGCGCACGCGGCGCAGCGAAAACACGCTGGCCGCCTATTCCTTCGAAACCATCAACCGCGCCTTCAGCAACGACGCCCTGCTGCCGACCCTGCTGCGCGGCCACGTGCTCGGCCTCGCCGGCCGCATTCCGCCCCTCACCCAGCTCCTCTGGCGCAGGGCCGCCGGGATTTAAGAGCTTCTTGCCACGGATGAACACGGATAGACACGGATAGGGCAAAAGCGATTCACAAAAAAAGGCCCGACGTCCTGATGGATGTCGGGCCTTTTTAATGTGCAAAGCTGATAGTTGCTCTTGGCTCTATCCGTGTTTATCCGTGTTCATCCGTGGCAAAGAACAAACCTCAGGCGGCAGCGGCCTGGGTTTTGCGCGGGCCCTTGAGCAGGGCGATGCGGATGTGGTCGATGACCAGGTCGACTTCTTCGCTGGTGACGCCGAAGTGCGGCGTGAAGCGCAGCGAGTTGGTGCCGCCGTGGATGACGCCGATGCCGCGCTCGCGCATGAACTCTTCGGTCGAACCGGCGCCGTAACACTTGTAGGACGGGTCGAGTTCGCAGGAGAACAGCAGGCCGGTGCCCTGGACCTTGGTGATCAGGCCATTGCCCAGCTCGTCGCGCAGCTTGCCCAGCTTGTCCAGGAACTCCTGGCCGCGTTCGCGGATGTTGGTGCGCAGCTCCGGCGTCAGGGCGTCGAGCATGGCCGCGGCGATGTCCAGCGCGCGCGGGTTGGCGGTCATGGTGTTGCCGTACACGCCCTTGCGGTACAGGCCCGCGGCGCGTTCGTTCACCGCCAGCACCGACAGCGGGTACTGGCCGCCGTTGAGCGCCTTGGAATAGGTTTCCATGTCCGGGGCCTCGAGTTTTTCGAAGCCCGGGTAATCAACGATGGACAGCACGCCGTGGGCGCGCAGGCCGGCCTGGATGGAATCGACCAGCAGCAGGGTGCCGTGGGCCTTGGTCAGTTCGCGCGCGGCGGCGTAGAACTCCGGCGGCACGGCGCGGCCCGGGTCGCCTTCGCCCATCACCGGCTCGAGGAACATCGCCTCGATGTACCAGCCGTTGGCGTCGGCGTCGGCGAAGACCTGCTTGAGGCCTTCGATGGAATAGGGTTCGACGACCAGCAACTGGTCGTTGTGGTGCTGGTAGCTGGCCAGGTGCTGCAGGTAGTTCTTTCGGCTTGAATCCGAATACAGCGCCGGCAGTTCGGTGCGGCCGTGGAAGGCGCCCTTCACCGCGACGCGCTTGACGCGCTTGCCGGCGTGGCGGCCACCGGGGTCGGTGTGCAGCTTGGCGTTGACGTCGGCGATGCGGCCGGCCAGCGACACCGATTCCGAACCCGAGTTCAGGCACAGGAACTTCGCGAACGGGCAGCCGCCGCGGCTGTGGCCGATTTCCTTGCGCAGGGCGCGCGCGGCGCGCAGCTGCGACAGCGACGGCGTCATGATGTTGGCCATGACCTGCGGGCGCGACATCGCCGCCAGCAGCGGCGCCGGCGTGTGGCCCAGGCCCAGCATGCCGTAGCCGCCGGAGTCGTGGATGACCGCGCCCTTGAGCGTGACCACCCAGGGGCCGCGCGCGGCGAGGGCGACGTAGGGGTTGATGGCGTCGTCGGGGTAGAAGTTGACGAAGTTGCCCTGCACGGCTTCCACCTGGGCCTGTTCGTCGAGGTCGAGCAGGTCGGCGAACTCCGACGCGATCGCGTCGTGCGCCTCGACAGCGGCCTTCGCGGCTTCCACCAGCTCGGGGAAACGACCGGCGAGCCGCTGCAGGCTGTCGTCGTCGAGACCGGGGGTGCGGACGGTACCGGCGTGCTGGCGCAGCGGCTTGAGGATTTCGATCACGTTCATGGCGTTCTCCGGACCCAAAACAAAACGCGAGGTTGGCCCTCGCGCGTCGGGTCTTGCGTTGAAAATCAAAGACTTGTGGCCGATATTACCACCGCGCCCGGGGCCGCGTAACCCCCGGGCGTTTGAATGGGCGGGCCCGGGATGACAGCTGTCACCCGGCCTTGCTGATGGCCGCCACTGCCCCGGCCGGGGCCGGCGCCGGAGACTGCGTGCAGGCCAACAAGGAGCCCGCCATGACCGTTTCCACCAATCCCCGCCCCGTCCTGGCCCGCCTCGCCGGTGCCCGGAAATCCTATGGCCCGGTGCAAGCCCTGGCCGGTGTCGACCTGGCCGTGTGCGCCGGCGAAGTGCTGGCGGTGCTTGGCGCCAACGGCGCCGGCAAGACCACGGCCCTGGGCCTGCTGACCGGCCGGATCGGCGCCGATGCCGGCACGGTCGAGCTGTTCGGCCAGGACCCGCGCCGCCCGGAAGTGCGCCGGGGCATCGGCGTGATGCTGCAGGACGGCGACCTGCCCGACACCCTGCGCGTCGCCGAACACATCCGCCTTTACTCCAGCTATTACCCGGCGCCGCGGCACCTGGACGAAACCCTCGAACTTGCCGGGCTTACCGATCTGGCCCGCCGCCCCTACGGCGCGCTGTCGGGCGGACAGAAGCGGCGCGTGCAGTTCGCGCTGGCGATTTGCGGCCGGGCGCCGCTGCTGTTCGTCGACGAACCGACGGTCGGCCTGGACGTCGAAGCGCGCCGCGGCTTCTGGGCGGTCATCCGCCGCCTGCGCGACGAAGGCACGGCGATCGTGCTCACCACCCATTACCTGGAAGAAGCCGACGCCCTGGCCCAGCGCATCGTGCTGATGGCCGGCGGCCGGGTGCTGGCCGAGGGCAGCCCGGCGCAGATAAAAGCGCGCGCAGAGGGCAAACGCATCAGCGCCCGCAGCCGCCTGGCCGCCGCCGACCTGCGCCAGTGGCCGGGCGTGGCCAGTGCGCGCGAACACGAAGGCCGCGTCGAGCTGGTGAGCAATGACAGCGAAGTCCTGCTGCGCCGCTGGCTGGCCGCCGACACCACGCTTGCCGATCTCGAGGTTCGGCCACTGCCGCTCGAGGATGCCGTGCTTTCGCTCACCGCTGATTCTTCGATGGAGGAAACCGCATGAACACGCTTGCCCACGCCGCGCCTTCGCTGTGGCGCATCCAGGTGCTGGAAGCCTGGTTCGAATTCCTGCGCGTGCTGCGCACGCCGGCCTTCGCGATCCCGTCGCTGGCGTTCCCGGTGGTGTTCTACGTGCTGTTCGCGATCCTGCTGCCCGGGCAGTGGGGTGACTACCAGAAGTCGGCCTACCTGCTGGCCACCTACGGCGCCTTCGGCGTGATCGGCCCGGCGCTGTTCGGCTTCGGCGTCGGCCTGGCGATCGAACGCGAAAACGGCTGGCTGGAACTCAAGCGCGTGTCGCCGATGCCGACCTTTGCCTACTTCCTGGCCAAGATTTTCATGAGCCTGGTGTTCGGGCTGGCGGTGCTGTGCCTGCTGTCGATCGCCGCCGTTGGTTTTGGCGGCGTGCGCGTCGACCCGCTGGTCTGGCTGAAGCTGGTGGCGGTGCTGCTGCTGGGCACCGCGCCCTTCTGCGCCCTGGGCCTGCTGATCGGCACCCTGGTCAAGGGCCAGGCGGCGGTGGCCATCGTCAACCTGGTCTACCTGCCCATGTCGGTGCTGTCGGGCCTGTGGATGCCGCTGTTTGCTTTCCCGGTGCTGATCCAGAAGCTGGCGGTGGTCTGGCCGGCCTGGCACCTGGCGCAGATGGCCCTGGGCGTGATCGGCCAGATCCAGGGCGTGAACTACGGCCTGCATGCGCTCGTGCTGGCCGGCATGACGGCGGCGCTGCTGGCGCTGGCGGCGTTCCGCATGCGCCGGCTTTGAATCGGCTAAGGTCGCGCCTGATGGAACGCCTGGCCCACCACGAACCGGCGCCGCCAACGCGCGGCGATGACATCCACGACAGCCCGTGGGTCACGCTGGCCTACCTGCTGTTCGTGTTCGTGCCGATGGCGTTCGTGCCCGACCCGACGCGCGCGCTGCTGGCCAGCGCGCTGGCGATCGCGGTGTTCCTGCCGATGCACTTCGGTTTCTACCGCTCGTCGCCGGCGGTCCGCCCCTGGCTGGTGCTGGCCGTGGCCCTGGTGGGCTACGGCCTGGTGCCCTTCAATCCGGGCGGCAATACCTTCCTCATCTACGCCGCCGCCATGGCCGGCTGGTCCTTCCGCCCCCGGGCAGCCGTGGTCGTCTCCGGGGCGCTGCTTGCACTGCTGGCCGTGGAGTTCTGGTGGGTGATGCCCACGCCGCGCATGGCCGTGGCCTGGGCCGGCATGGCGGTCATGGTCGGCGGCCTGGTGCTGGCCGGCACCCTGTATTCGCGCGACAAATCGCGGCGCAACGCCGAGCTGCGCCTGACCCAGCAGGAAGTCGCGCGCCTGGCCGCCATGGCCGAACGCGAACGCATCGGTCGCGACCTGCACGACCTGCTGGGCCACACCCTGTCGCTGGTGGCGATCAAGAGTGAACTGGCCGGCCGCCTGGTCGACCGCGCCCCGCTGGAAGCCAAGGCGCAGATGGCGGAAGTCGAGTCGGTGGCGCGCAAGGCGCTGGCGCAGGTGCGCGAGGCCGTGGTCGGCATCCGCGCCACCGGCCTGGAGGCCGAACTGGCGGCGGCGCGACTGGCCCTGCTGTCGGCGGACGTGCGGCTGGACCAGCGCATCGCGACGGTGGCGCTGACGCCGGAAGCCGAATCGGTGTTCGCCCTGGGCCTGCGCGAAGCCGTGACCAACATCCTGCGCCACGCCCATGCCCAACGCGTGGACGTCGAACTGAGCGCGGATGCCGGGGGCGTAAAGCTGTTGATCAGCGACGACGGCCGCGGCGGCCCCATCGAACCCAATACCGGACTGGCCGGCATGCGCGAACGCCTGGTCGCCCTGGGCGGCGGCCTGCAGTACGACTCCGCGCCCGGTTCCGGCACCCGCCTGGTGCTGAGCCTGCCGCGCCTGGCCCTGCAGGGGCCCAGCCCGTGATCCGGCTGGTGCTGGCCGAAGACCAGGGCATGGTGCGCGGCGCGCTGGCCGCGCTGCTGGGCCTGGAACCCGACCTGCAGGTGGTGGCCGAAGCCGGCGACGGCGATGCCGCCTGGAAGGCGGTGCAGGCCCACCAGCCCGACCTGCTGGTGACCGACATCGAAATGCCCGGCCTGACCGGCCTGGACCTGGCCCTGAAGCTGCAGGCCGCGCAGCTGCCGACCCGCGTGGTGATCCTCACGACGTTTGCCCGCGCCGGCTACCTGCGCCGCGCGCTGGAAGCCGGCGTGCGCGGCTACCTGCTCAAGGACGCGCCCTCGGCCCAGCTGGCCCGGGCCCTGCGCGAGGTGCATGCCGGCGGCCGCGCCATCGACCCGCAGCTGGCGGTGGCCGCCTGGGGCGAAGACGACCCGCTGACTGAACGCGAACGCCAGGTGCTGCGCCTGGCCGGCGAGGGCGTGAAAACCGCCGACATCGCCGACCGCCTGCACCTGAGCCAGGGCACGGTGCGCAATTACCTGTCCGAAGCGATCGGCAAGCTCGGCGCCGAAAACCGCATCGAGGCCTACCGCAGCGCCCGCGCCAAAGGCTGGCTGTAGCGACCGGGGCGGGGCCGCGCGCGCCAATTGGGCGATAATGCCGGCCCGCCACGCCCCGACGCCGCCTTGAAGAAGTCCGATTTCCATTTCGACCTGCCGCCCGAGCTGATCGCCCAGGCGCCGCTCGCCGAACGTTCCGCCAGCCGCCTGCTGGTGGTGCCGCCGGGGCAGGGCGGCTACGAAGATCGCCAGGTGCGTGACCTGCCGGACTACCTGCAGGCCGGGGACCTGCTCGTGTTCAACGACACGCGGGTGATCCCGGCGCGCCTGTTCGGCGTCAAGGACAGCGGCGGCCGGGTCGAGATCCTGCTCGAGCGCCTGCTGGGCGGCCATGAGGTGCTGGCCCAGGTCGGCGCCAGCAAGTCGCCCAAGGCCGGCGGCCGCATCACGCTAGACGAAGGCACGGAGCTGGAGGTGGTCGGCCGCGAGGGCGAGTTCTACCGCCTGCGCTTCCTCACCGACGAGCCGCTGGAAAAACTCCTGCTGCGCGCCGGCCGCATGCCGCTGCCGCCCTACATCCAGCGCGAGGCGGGCCGCGAGGACCTCGAGCGCTACCAGACACTGTTCGCCCGCCATACCGGCGCGGTGGCCGCGCCCACCGCCGGCCTGCACTTCGACCAGCCGCTGTTGGCGGCGCTGCAGGGCAAGGGCGTGCAGTTCGGCCACGTCACCTTGCACGTGGGCGCGGGCACCTTCCAGCCAATGCGCGTGGAATCGGTGCAGGAACACAAGATGCACAGCGAGTGGCTGAACGTGGGCGCCGAACTATGCCAGCAGGTGGCGCGCACGCGCGCCGCCGGCGGCCGGGTGGTGGCGGTGGGCACGACCGTGGTGCGGGCGCTGGAAACGGCGGCCCGCGACGGTGGCCTCAAGCCCTACGCCGGCGACACCAACATCTTCATCTTCCCGGGCCACCGCATCACCACCGTGGACGCCCTGGTCACCAATTTCCACCTGCCGGAAAGCACGCTGATGATGCTGGTCTCCGCCTTCGCCGGGCGCGAGCGCGTGCTGGCCGCCTACGCACACGCCGTGCGCGAGCGCTACCGCTTCTTCAGCTACGGCGACGCGATGCTGCTGTTCCCGGAGGGCGCGAAATGAGCCGCATGCGTTTCGAACACCTCGGCAACGACGGCCTGGCCCGCCGCGGCCGCCTGCACTTCCCGCGCGGCACGGTGGAAACGCCGGCCTTCATGCCGGTGGGCACCTACGGCACGGTGAAGGCGATGCTGCCCGAAACCCTGCGCGAGATCGGCGCCGAGATCATCCTGGGCAATACCTTCCACCTGTGGCTGCGGCCGGGCATGGAGGTGATTCAGGCGCACGGTGGCCTGCACGGTTTCTGCAAGTGGAACGGCCCGATCCTGACCGACAGCGGCGGCTTCCAGGTGTGGTCGCTGGCCAAGCGCCGCAAGATCAGCGAGGAGGGCGTGGCCTTCGCGTCGCCGACCGACGGGGCCAAGGTGTTCCTCTCGCCCGAGGTCAGCATGCAGGTGCAGCGCGCGCTGGACTCGGACATCGTGATGATCTTCGACGAATGCACGCCATACCCGGCGACCGAGCCGGTGGCGCGCACGTCGATGGAACTGAGCCTGCGCTGGGCCGAACGCAGCAAGCGGGCGCACGAGGGCAACGACGCGGCGCTGTTCGGGATCGTGCAGGGCGGGACCTGGCCGGAGCTGCGCTCGCGCTCGGCGGCGGGGCTGGTGGACATCGGCTTCGATGGTTATGCGGTGGGCGGGCTGGCGGTGGGTGAGCCGCCCGAGGAGCGCGACGCGACGCTCGACGCGCTGTGCCCGCAGCTGCCGGCCGACAAGCCGCGTTACCTGATGGGGGTGGGCAAACCCGAGGACATCGTGGAGGCGGTGGCGCGCGGCATCGACATGTTCGACTGCGTGATGCCGACCCGCAATGCGCGCAATGGCCACTACTTCGTGCGCGGGGGCCAGGTGCGCATCCGCAACGCGCAGTACGAAAAGGACCTGCGCCCGATCGAGGAAGGCTGCACCTGCTACACCTGCCGCAGCGGCTACTCGCGCGCCTACCTGCGCCACCTGGAGCGCTGCAACGAAATCCTGGCCTCGATGCTGGCCACCATCCACAACCTGCACCACTACCAGCAGCTGATGCGCGACATCCGCGCCGCCATTCAAGCCGGCCGCTTCCAGGAATTCCGCGCCGCCTTCCACGCCGCCCGCGCCGTTTCCCCCGCCCCCCTGTAGGAGCGCCTTCAGGCGCGAATCTTTTCCGGCCTCTTGTGGGAGGGACTTCAGTCCCGACGCCCTTGGCCTTCGGCCAAGCAGGGCGACTGCACGCTGCCTCCACCCGCGAAACCAGCGGAGACGACGCCCTGCTTGGCCAAAGGCCAAGGCCAAGGGCAGAGGGACCGAAGTCCCTCCCACGGGGAGGTGGCCTGCCTTCCTGGCCCCCAGACCCCCCGGGCGCCTGTGGCATACTTGCCCGCTGGCCTTTTCCAACGGATACGCAAGTCCATGAACCTGCTCGATTTCCTGGTTTCCCCCGCGGCCGCCCAGGCCGGCGGTACCGCCCAAGGCAACCCCCTGATGAGCCTGCTCCCGCTCATCCTCCTGTTCGTCGTCTTCTGGTTCCTGCTCCTGCGCCCGCAGATGAAGAAGGCCAAGGAACACCGCGAACTGATCGCCAAGCTCCAGAAGGGCGACGAGGTCCTCACCAGCGGCGGCATGGCCGGCCGCATCGAAGACCTCGGCGAATCCTTCGTCACCGTCGAGGTGGCCGACAAGGTCAGCATCAAGGTCCAGCGTGGCGCCATCACCGCGGTCCTGCCCAAGGGCACGTTGAAGTCCGCCTGATTCGTCCCCATCCGATTCATCCACGGCCCTGAACGGGCCGCCAACGGTTGTCGCCCATGCTTCAGTACGCCACCTGGAAATACGTCCTCGCCGCGATCCTGATCGCGCTTTCGGCTTTTTATTCGCTGCCAAACCTGTATCCCAAGGACCCGGCGGTGCAGGTCGCGGCCAACCGCGGCGGTACCGTCGACGACGCCCTGCTGATCCGGGTCAAGGCCGCGCTTGACCAGCAAGGCCTGGGCGCCAAGTCGGTGGCGATCGAAGACGAAAGCCTGATCGTCCGCACCAACAGCACCGACGACCAGACCCGGGCCGCCGACGCCCTGCGCGACACCCTGGGCCGCGAGTACACCGTGGCCCTGAACCTGGCTTCCACGGTGCCGGACTGGCTTGGGGCCTTCGGCGCCAGGCAGATGTCCATGGGCCTGGACCTGCAGGGCGGCGTGCACTTCCTGCTTGAAGTCGACCAGCAGGCCGCCATCGATAAGCGCAGCAACGGTTTCGCCGACGAGATTTCCGGCCTGCTGCGCGATGGCAAGTTCGCCTACACCAGCGTTTCGCGCACCGCCGACGGAATCCAGGTCCTGCTCAAGGATCCGGCCGACGTGCCGGCGGTGTTCTCGGCCATCCAGCGCGAGGCGCCGGAGCTGCAGATCCAGGTGGACGAAAGCCAGCCGGGCAGGCTGGTCGCGCGCCTGACGCCGACCCTGATCCAGGCGATCATGGACGGCGCGATCGAACAGAACCGCACCACGCTCGACAACCGCATCAACAGCCTGGGCGTCGGCGAGCAGGTCATCCAGCGCCAGGGCGAAAGCCGCATCGTCGTGCAGCTGCCCGGCGTGCAGGACACCGCCGAGGCCCGCAAGCTGATCGGCGCCACCGCCACGCTGGAATACCGCCACGTCATCGACTACGGCACCCAGGCCCAGCAGGCCGCCGCCACCGGCGTGGTGCCGCCGAACGCGCGCCTGTACATGAGCCGCGAACTCGATGCCGCCGGCAACCGCCGCCCGATCCTGCTTTCGCGCCGGGTCATCGTGTCCGGCGACCAGCTGGTCAATGCCACCTCCAGCCCGGACCCGCAGGGCGGCGGCCCGGCCGTGCAGATCGAGCTCAACAGCTCGGGCGGCAACCGCATGCTGGCCCACACCCGTGAAAACGTCGGCCAGCTGATGGCGGCGGTCTACATCGAAACCATCCCCGACGTGAAAATGGTGGACGGCAAGGAAGTGATCACCAGCCGCGTCAGCGAGGAGGTGATCAACGCCGCCATCCTGCAGGGCGTGTTCGGCAAGAACTTCCAGACCACGGGCCTCGACAGCCAGCAGGAAGCCACCGACCTGGCCCGCCTGTTGCGCGCCGGTTCGCTGGCGGCGCCGATGGTGATCATCGAAGAGCGCATCATCGGCCCCAGCCTGGGCGCCGAGAACATCGCCGCGGGTACCCAGGCGGTGTTCTGGTCGTTCATGTTCGTGCTGGTGTTCTTCCTGGTCTATTACAAGACCTTCGGCATCGTCACCAACCTGGCCCTGCTGCTGAACCTGCTGATGGTGGTGGCCCTGATGTCGATCATCGGCGCCACGCTGACCCTGCCGGGCCTGGCGGGCATCGCGCTCACCGTCGGCCTGTCGGTGGACGCAAACGTGCTGATCAACGAACGAATCCGCGAGGAGTTGCGCAACGGCAACACGCCCCTTGCCTCGATCGCGAACGGTTACGACAAGGCATCGGGCACGATCACCGACGCCAACACCACGGCCCTGCTGGCCGGCGTGGCGATGGCGGTGTTCGGTTCCGGGCCCATCCGCGGCTTCGGCATCACGCTGATCCTCGGCATCATGACTTCGATGTACACCGCGGTTTCGGTATCGCGCGGCATCGCCACCCTGATCTATGGCAAGCGCAAGAAGCTGGCCAAGGTCTCGATCTAAACGACTTCCAGGAGAGACGGCGTGGAACTCTTCCCGTCCAATACCAAGATCAACTTCATGGGGACGCGGTACATCACGGTCGGCATCTTCGTCCTGATGATGCTTGCTTCCGTGGTCGCGCTGTCGACCAAGGGCTTCAACTACGCGCTCGATTTCACCGGCGGCACGCTGGTGGAGATCAAGTTCGAGAAGCCGGCCAACGTCGAGGACATCCGTTCGCGTCTGGATGCGGCAGGTTACGACAGCCCGGTGGTGCAGACCTTTGGCTCGGGCAATGACATCGTCATCCGCCTGCAGCCGCCGGAAATGCCCGAAGGCAGTTCGCCGCAGGACGCCGACAACACCGCGCAGTCGGGCATGGCGATCCTCGCGGTCGCACAGACGCCGGACAATCCCGGCCAGGTGATCCGCAGCGACTTCGTCGGCCCCCAGATCGGCAACGAGCTTGCGCTCAACGGCGTCTACGCCACCATCTTCGTGGCCCTGGGCTTCTTGGCCTATATCGCGATCCGCTTCGAGTTCAAGTTCGCCATCGCCGCGGTCCTGGCCACCATGGCCGACGTGCTGGTGGTCTGCGGCTGGTTCGCGTTCACCCAGCACGAGTTCGACCTGACGGTGCTGGCCGGCATCCTGTCGGTGATGGGTTTCTCGATCAACGACACCATCGTGGTGTTCGACCGCGTGCGCGAGAACTTCCGCCTGCTCAACAAGCTCGAGCCCAAGGAAGTGCTTAACCGGTCCATCAACCAGACCCTGTCGCGCACGATCATCACTTCGTTCGTGGCTTTCCTGACCGTTCTTGCCCTGTATGTCTACGGCGGTCACTCGCTCAAGGGCATGGCGGAATCCCAGATGATCGGCGTGATCATCGGCACGCTCAGCTCGATCCTGCTGGCCTGCCCGATCCTGCTGCTGATGGGCGTGACCAAGCAGGACCTGATGCCCAAGGCCAAGGCCGACGTCGAAGCCGAACTGGCGCGCCGTCCCTGAGCCAGCGTTTTTGCAGCATCCGAAAAGGCCCGCCCCGCGCGGGCCTTTTCTTTTTCGGGTCTAGCGCGCCAGCTTCCAGGCCAGCGGCAAGGCCAGCGCCGCCCAGATGATGTCCCAGGCGCTGGTGGTGTGCCGGATCAGCTCGCCGGCCAGCACCGGGCCCAGGCGCAGGGCCGATTCCACCGGCTGCAGGCCCAGCATCAGTCCCATCGTTATAGCGGCGTGGAACCAGTAGCCCAGCGCGATCGCCAGGGCCGTGCCGGCCACGGCTGCCCAGGCGCGGGTCCGGCTTGCCGGCATCGCCGACAGCCGCAGCAGCAGGGCCAGGTCGGCCGCGGCCACCAGCGCCAGCCAGCCGCTGGGGCTGCGCAGGGCCAGCGATACCGCCGTCCACAGGGCCACCATGCCCAGTACGCCCGCCACCCAGGCCAGGGTCGGCAGCAGCCCGTCCACGATGATGGCAAGGGGGGGGCGGGAACGCTGCGTCAGGCTCAAGTCGGTTTACCGGGGTCAGGGCGGGCTAAAATAGCCGCGATTCCCGCCAGGCGATACCCGAGTGAGTTATTCCCGAACCAGCGAGCCGGTCAAATTCGAGCGCGATTGCGCCGCCGTCATGGTGCCGCAGGGCGAAGAGGTCACCCTGCCGGCCGGCACGGCCGGCTACATCACCCAGGCCCTGGGCGGCTCGTTCACGGTGTTCGTGGACGGCAATCTGTTCCGCATCGCCGGGCCGGACGCCGACGCCATCGGCAAGCAGCGCCCCGAGCCGCTGGTGCTGCCCGAAGGCGCGGGCGACGCCGAGGTCGAAAAACTGGTGTGGGACCAGCTGCGCACCTGCTTCGATCCCGAGATCCCGGTCAACATCGTCGAGCTTGGCCTGGTCTACGACTGCGACCTGGGCCGCAACGACGACGGCGAACGCATCGTCAACATCCGCATGACCCTGACCGCGCCGGGCTGCGGCATGGGTGACATCCTCGTGCAGGACGTGCGCGACAAGGTCGAGCAGGTGCCCACGATTGTCGAGGCCGACGTCGATCTGGTCTTCGATCCGCCCTGGAACCAGAGCATGATGTCCGACGCCGCGCGCCTGGAAACCGGCATCTTCTGAACCCACCGGGACTTACGCGTCGCGACAGTGATCCTGTCCACTGCGGCGCCTTTGTAGGCATCCCCTAACCGATCGAAATCTGGCCGACGGACGGTCGGATTTACCCTGGCTGGCTTATTGACCCGTGACTTTCGTCACGTTAGCGTCGGTTGGGTGTCATGAACCTGAGATGTTCATCACACATCCGGGTGGTAATCCCCCCCTGCACCAATTCGAGGCCAGGCATGGCCCGGCAGGGGAGGGCGTTCCCAGGGGACCCGGGGCATGGATGCACACACGGCCGTTCCTTGTTCGGCCTTCGTTGCCATCACCATTTCGGGGATCCAAAAATCGTGAGCAATAACACTCGCAAGCTACGCCTGCGCTGCATCGTCGCGGCCACCTCGCTGGCCCTCGCCGGCTCCGCATTCGCCGCCCAGGTCCAGACCGCCGGTCTCGAGCCGGGCAAGCAGTTCGATCGCTTCGTCGTCAAGTTCAAGGACGACGCGCCCGAGGCCCAGAATCCCGCGGCCCTGCGCCGTTCGCTGGAAGCCGCGTCTGTCGGCGCCAACCAGCTGATCCA
>NZ_CAXBJS010000061.1:0-15102 GCF_963976025.1 uncultured Arenimonas sp. | reverse complement strand
GGCGGCGACCATGGCCACCAGCCCGGCGGCGACGCGCAGGCCGTAGGCGGCGCCGCCGCTGGCGAAGGCGACCACCGACTTGGCCACCGAACTGGCCGCCAGCAGCAGGACGACCGCCCAGCGCGCCTGTTCGGCGTCGAAGGCGCCGCTGGCCGAAAGTTTGGCCACCGTGGCGGCCGCGGCATGCACCTCCGCCAGCGCCGCCAGGGTGGCGCCGGCCATCGCCCCGCGCGGACCCAGCCAGGCGTTGAGCGCCGCCGAGGCGAACAGCACCGCGGTGATGATGGCGGCGAACAACAAGGCATGGCGGAATCGGAACATGCGCGACTGCGCGGTCGGCGGCGGTTCGCCCTGGCCGTCCGGGCGCAGGCCCAGCAGGCCGCCGGCCAGCAGCACGGCGCCGCCGGCGGCCAGCTCGGCGCCCACCTGCGACAGCAGCGCCGGCGACACCGCCAGAAGGATGGGCACGAACAGGCTCAGCGACGCCAGGTTGGCCAGCATCGCCGCGCCGACCGCCGGCGAACGCAGCGCCGGCGTCTCCCGCACGCGCTGGCCGAATCCGGCAACGGCCGCGGTGGACGACACGTAGCCGGCGAAAAAACCCGCCACCGCCAGGCCCCAGCGGTTGCCGACCAGGCGCAGCGCCACGTGGCCCAGGGCGCTGATCGCCATCACCAGCACCACCAGCTTCCACAGCATCGCCGGGTTGAAGACGTCGAAGGGGCCGATGCTGCGGTCGGGCACCAGGGGCAGCACCACCAGGGCCGAGGCCAGCAGCACCAGGCCGTCGCGCACTTCGGCTTCGCTGACCCGTTCGCGGGCCAGCTGGTGCAGCGGCGCCTTCAGGTAGACCAGGGCCGCCACCACCACGCCCAGGCCGCCGGCCAGGGCCGGCAGGGTCAGGGACAGGCCGCCCAGCAGGGTAGTCAGGACGAGGGTGATTTCGCCCGTCAGCCCGGGGTCCTCGGCCCGGCTCTGGCGGTAGCTCAGCGCCGCGAACAGCCCCGCCATCGCCACCACCACCACGAAAACGGCCAGGCCCAGCCACAGCGCGACGGCCCCGGACAGCGCCGCCAGGGCGTGGGTGCGCAGTCCGGCCGAGGTATCGCGGCCCGGATGCCGGCGCTCACGCACCGCACCCACCAGCAGACCCACGCCCAGGGCGGTGCCCAGGGGCAGCAGAGGCAGGGCGTCGGGAGTGATCGGAGCCATGGCCAATTGTGCCGGGAAATCCGGTCGGCCAGCAGGGCCGCGCTTGCATGCCCGGCGTGGGCCCGGACAATGCCCGGGTCCGCCGCCGCCCCGCTGGAGACCCATGAAGCCCATTTCCCTGACCCGCTACCTCATCCAGGAACAGCATGCCGGCCGCATCAACGCCGACCTGCGCCTGCTTATCGAGGTCGTGGCGCGCGCCTGCAAGACCATTTCCATCGCCATCGGCAAGGGTGCGCTGGGTGGCGTGCTGGGCGATGCCGGCACGGGCAACATCCAGGGCGAGGCGCAGAAGAAGCTCGACGTGCTGAGCAACGACATCCTGCTCGAGGCCAACGCCTGGGGCGGCCACCTGGCCGGCCTGGCGTCCGAGGAAATGGACCACAGCCAGCCGATTCCCGACGCCTTTCAGCGCGGCAACTACCTGCTGCTGTTCGATCCGCTCGACGGCAGCAGCAACATCGACGTGAACATTTCGGTCGGCACCATCTTTTCCGTGCTGCGCTGCCCGGACGACGTCACCGCGCCGGGCGACGAACACTTCCTGCAGCCGGGCAATACCCAGGTCTGCGCCGGTTACACGACCTACGGGCCCAGCACGATGCTGGTGCTGACGGTCGGCCACGGCACCCACGTGTTCACGCTCGACCGCGAGATCGGCAGCTTCATGATGACCCGTCGCGACGTGCAGGTGCCGGCGGAAACCAAGGAATTCGCGGTCAACATGTCCAACCAGCGTTTCTGGGAGCCGCCGATGCAGCGTTACGTCGGCGACCTGCTGGAAGGCAAGGAAGGCCCGCGCGGCAAGGACTTCAACATGCGCTGGGTGGCCTCGATGGTGGCCGACGTGCACCGCATCATCACCCGCGGCGGCATCTTCAGCTATCCGCTCGACAGCAAGTGCCGCGACAAGGGCGGCAAGCTGCGGCTGATGTACGAAGCCAACCCGATGGCCTTCATCATCGAACAGGCCGGCGGCGCCGCCAGCACCGGCCGCCAGCGCATGCTGGACGTGCAGCCGACCGGCCTGCACCAGCGCGTGCCGGTGTTCCTGGGCTCGCGTGACGAAGTGGCGCAGGCGGTGCGTTACCACCTCGACCATGACGCGGAGTCCTGAGGTGGAGAACGGCGACTTCATCGAAATCTATGAAAACGCCATCCCGGCGGCGCACTGCGCGGAAATCATCCGGCGCTTCGAGGCCTGCGGCCAGGACCAGCCCGGCCTGGTCGGCGGTGGCCTGTACCCGGACCTCAAGAACAGCCGCGACATCAGCATTTCCGGCAAGCCCGAGTGGCGCGATGTCGAAACCAGCTTCGTGCAGGCCATCCTCAACGGCCTGGCCAATTACCTGCGCAAGTACCCCTACACCCTGATCGCGCCGCTGATGGTCCAGCACGGCAGCAGCCCGACCGATGTCCGGCGCCTGATGGCCGACGACTTCGCCACGCTGCCCGATGCCGCGCTCGACGACATCATCCGTTCGATCTTCCGGCCCGGGCGCATCAACCTGCAGCGTTACCGCGCGGGCGAGGGTGGCTATCCCTACTGGCACTGCGAGCTGTACCCGCGCGACGCCGGCTGCGAAACCCTGCACCGCCACCTGCTGTGGACGGTGTATCTGAACGACGATTTCCAGGCCGGTGAAACCGAGTTCCTGTACCAGCAGCGCAAGGTGCCGCCGCGCACCGGCAGCCTGTTGATCGCGCCGGCGGCTTTCACCCACACCCACCGCGGCAACCGCCCGGAAGGCGGCGACAAATACATCGCCACCAGCTGGGTGTTGTTCAACCGCGCCGAGCAGATCTTCGGCAAGGGCGCCTGAGCCGGCGGTTCAGAACAGTTCGCCCTGCGGCCCCGGCTTGCGCGGAGCAACGAACTGGCTGCAGTCGAGCCTGGATTCGCGCCAGCTGGCATAGCCGAGCTTGCGCGTGGCCAGGTCGAAACGCTGGCCCAGCAGCCGGGCCCATTCCCCGGTGCCGGACTGGCGCTGGCCGAAGCTGGCGTCATAATCGCGGCCGCCGCGGGCCTGGTTGACCAGGCTCATGACGTGGGCTGCGCGCTCGGGCAGGTGCGCGTCCAGCCAGCCACGGAAGATGGGCGCGACTTCGTGCGGCAAGCGCAGCAGCACCATGCCGGCCGTGCCTGCGCCGGCTTCGCGCGCCGCCGCCAGCACGGCTTCCATTTCCGCGTCGTTCACTGCCGGGATGACCGGCGCGAACATGACGCCGGTGGGGATGCCCGCTTCGCTGAGGCGGCGAATGGCCTGCAGGCGACGATGCGGGGCGCTGGCGCGTGGTTCGAGTTTTGCCGACAGCCGGTTGTCGAGCGTGGTGACCGACAGCGCGACGCTGACCAACCGGCGTTTCGCCAGGGGCTCGAGCAGGTCGAGGTCGCGTTCGACCAGCGCGTTCTTGGTGAGCAGAGTGAAGGGGTGCCCGCAGCCCGCCAGCACTTCGATGATGGCGCGGGTAAGCCGGTAGCGACGTTCGATCGGCTGGTAGGGGTCGGTGTTGGTGCCCATGGCGATGGGCGCGCAGTCGTAGCCCGGCCTGGCGAGTTCGCCGCGCAGGACCTCGGCGACGTTGGTCTTGGCGAACAGCCGGGTTTCAAAATCCAGCCCCGGCGAGAGATCAAGGTAGGCGTGCGAGGGCCGGGCGAAACAGTAGCTGCAGCCATGCTCGCAGCCGCGGTAGGCGTTCACCGAACGGTCGAAGGGCACGTCGGGTGAACGGTTGCGGCTGATGACGCTGCGCGCGCGTTCTTCGCTGACCGTGGTGCGCGAATCGGGCGGGCCCGGGTCGTCGTCGGCCCAGCCGTCGTGTTCGCCTTCGCGCGAAGTTGTCGCGAAGCGGCCCTCGGCATTGCCGGTGGCACCGCGGCCCTTGGTGGGCTTCGGAGGGGGGTTTCCTGCCATCATGGTCGCCAGTTTGCCGCCGGCGCGTCTCGTCCGGCGAGACCGCAGGGAGCTGGCATGGATCTTTCGTTCGATTGGGACACCCTCAAACCCTGGCTGATCGGCCTGTGGGTGCTTTACATGCCGGTGATGGCGGCCTGGATCATCATGAAAAAGCGCGAGCCGATCGCCACCCTGAGCTGGGTGCTGTCGCTGGCCGCGCTGCCGTGGGTGGGCCTGCTGATCTATCACTTCCTGGGACCGCAGCGCATCGTTCGCCAGCAGCGGCGGCGCAGCATGTCGCGGCGCAGCCTGGAACCGGTGCTGCCAGGCGACCTGGTCACCAGCGACGACTGCGCCACCGTTTCACACCTGGCCCAGACCATCACCCACTTCGCGCCCAGCAGCGCCGTCGACGTAAAACTGCTGGTGGGTGGCGAGGCCACCTACGCGGCGCTGCACGAGGCGATCACCGGCGCGAAACACCACCTGCACCTGGAGTACTACATCTTCGAGCCCGACCAGACCGGCACGCCACTGCGCGATGCGCTGGTTACCAAGGCGCGCGAGGGCGTGCGCGTGCGCCTGCTGCTCGACGCCGTGGGTTCGGCGAAGCTGTCGAAGTCCTTCCTGGCCCCGCTGGTGGACGCCGGGGTCGAGGTCAGCTGGTTCCATCCGGTGAAACTGCGCTGGATCTGGCGCCCGCGCATCAACCTGCGCAACCACCGCAAGATTGTCGTGGTCGATGGCTGCGTGGCTTTCACCGGCGGCATCAACATCACCGACGAAGAAAACGAGGCGGTCAATCCCAAGGCCTTCCACGACCTGCACCTGCGCCTGGAAGGTTCGATCGTACGCTGGCTGCAGCTGGCGTTCCTGGAAGACTGGCACTACGCCACCGGCACCGCGCTTCGCGACGAAAAGCTATGGCCCGAGCCGCGTGAGGGCACGATGCTGGCGCATGCCCTGCCGTCGGGACCGGATTCGGTCTGGGAATCGATCCACCGGGTGAAGGTCGAAGCCATCCACCAGGCCGACAAACGCGTCTGGCTGGTGACGCCCTACTTCGTTCCCGGCGAGGCGGCGCGCATGGCGCTGACCTCGGCGGCGATGCGCGGACTGGACGTGCGCGTGGTGGTTCCGGCCAGGAGCGACTCGATCCTGGTCAGCGCCGCGGCGCGTTCTTACTACGACGAACTGCTGGCTTCGGGCGTGCGGGTGTTCGAGTACCAGCCGCGCATGCTGCACTCCAAGGCGCTGCTGGTGGACGACGACACCTGCGTCGTTGGCAGCGCGAACTTCGACCACCGCAGCTTCCGGCTCAACTTCGAACTGAGCCTGCTGCTGCACGACCGCGACCTGGCCCGGGATCTCGAACAGGAGATGCTGGCGACCCTGGCCCAGTGCCGCGAGGTGAAGTCCGACGACCCGCCGCCGCCCTTCCTGCGCCGCCTGGCCGACAACGCCGCCCGCCTGCTTTCCCCGGTGCTCTGAGGGCGGCGGCTGGACTCGCCGCCAGCTTCGGCTAAACTCCCGGCAAACCCGCGAGGTGACCCATGCATTGGCTATATCTGCTCGGTTCGCTGGCCTGTCTTGGCCTGGCCATGGTGCGTACGATGCCCACGCTGGGCGTGCTGGTGTTCCTGGCCGGTTCGCTGGTGCTGATGGTGGCGTTCCTGCTGGGCTGGCTCAATTCCCGCATCGCCAGCACGTCGCGCGACGCCAGCCACATCATGACGGCCGAAGAACTTCGCCAGCTGCGTGAGCAGGCCGAGGCACGCAAGGCGGCACGAGGCGAAGACTCCACCCACCGTTCCTGAAGCGAGGTACCACAATGAACCTGCTCATTTTCCTGATCATCGGCGCGCTCGCCGGCTGGCTTGCCGGCCTGGTGATGAAGGGCCGCGGCTTCGGCATCCTGGTCAACATGGTCGTGGGCGTGCTGGGCGCGTTTTTCGGCGGCTGGCTGCTGCCCAAGCTGGGCGTCAGCTTCGGCGGCGACATCGGCGTTTTCATCACCGCCTTCATTGGCGCGGTGCTGCTGCTGGCGATCATCGGCCTGATCAAGCGGGCCTGAAGTCCAGCCACTGAAGCATGGCCGGCGGACTCAGCCGGCCGGACCACCCGCGTCGGCCGCCACCTTGTTGCGGCCGGCGCGTTTTGCTTCATAGAGCCCCGCATCGGCGCGGCGCAGCAGGCTGTCGGGTTCGGACTGCACGTCGGGGACCAGGCCGGCCACGCCGATGCTGACCGTCATGCCGGCATCGCTGGAAGCAATGGCCGCGCGGATGCTTTCGGCGCGGCGGCGCGCTTCCTCGGCGTGCACGCCCGGCAGCAGCAGGGCGAACTCTTCGCCGCCATAGCGCGACAGCAACTCGCGCTGCGGGTCGTGCTGCCCGGCCAGGCGCTGGGCGATGCCGCGCAGCTGCACGTCGCCCTCGAGGTGGCCGTGGGCGTCGTTGTAGGCCTTGAAGTGGTCGACGTCGATCATCAGCACGCTCAGCGGACGGCGCTGGTCGAGACAGCGGTACCATTCCCGGCGCAGGCCGTTTTCCAGCGCGCGGCGATTGGCGACGCCGGTCAGGGCGTCTTCGGTGGCCAGTTCGGCCAGCTTGCGGTTGGCGTCCTCGAGCTCGTGCGTGCGTTCGGCGATGCGCGCCTCGAGGCGGCGGTTGGCCTCCAGGAATCGTTCGGTGCGCAGCCGCACCAGCCAAAGCGCCAGGGTAACGGCCAGGGCCAGCACCACCAGCCCGCCCAGCACCTGCACCCACCATTGCTGGTACCAGAAAGGCAGCACGCGGAAGCGGTAGGTCATCGCCGCCGGCTGGCGGCCGGTGCCGGTGCGCGCCTGCACTTCCAGGGCGTAGTCGCCCGGTGGCAGCGAACGGATGAACAGGTCGCGATCGGCCCAGTCGCTCCAGTCCGGAGTGACGCCGTGCAGCAGGTAGCGGAACTCGGCGCCGCTTTCCATGCTGACCATGGCAAAACGCAGGCTCAGGCTGTGGCCGGGCGGCAGGTTCACCGGACTGGCGCCGTTGCTGCGCGTCGGCAGCACCAGGGTTTCACCGGCCTGGTTATGGGCGAGCACCGATTCCATGCCCAGCTGCAGTGGCTGCAGTTCGCTGCGCGACTCCTCCGGGTCGAACTGCAGCAGGCCGGTCCAGGTGGCGATGCGCAGTACGCCGTCCTTCCCGTAACGCACCGACGAATAGCCGGCCATGCCGCGGCCGCCCGGATACAGCGGCTGCCATTGGTCTTCGCCCTTGGCGCGGTGCCACAGTTCGCGCGTGGTGTAGGCGTAGTCGCCCAGCGGCGTCTGTTCGACGTACATCTCGTGCGGGCGTTCAACCAGGGTGATCGGCGGTGCCTTGTCGGGCACGAAGCGGTCTCCCTCCAGGCGGAAACCGGCATCGCCGCTGGTGGCGTGGATGCGGTCTTCGAAGCGGAACACGCTGGTGCCGAACTGCGGACTCACGGCCAGGCCCCGGCTGTCGTCGTAGACCTCGCGCGAAGTGACCTCGCCGGTTTCCGGATCGACGGTCCAGCGCTGCACGGGCCCGCGGGAATCGCCGATCCAAAGTTCGCCGGCGGCATCGCCTTCTTCCAGGCCGAAGACGCTTATGTCGCCGAGTGAGAAACGCGGGCCCTCCTGCCACCGGCCGTCGCGGTGGTGCACCAGCACGATGTCCGGGCCGCTGAGCCCGTACACGAGGTCCGGGTCGTGGCGCGAGGCGATGAGCCCGAACACGCCGTGGTTCTGGTTTTCATGCAGGCGCCTTGGCTTGTCGGCTTCCGGCGCCAGCACCAGCAGGCCTTCGCGCACGCCGATCAACAGTTCGCCCTGGGCGGAGAGCAGCGCGTAGGCTTCGTAATTGGTCCAGGGCAGGCGTTCGGCCAGTGGCTGGCCGTCATCGCCGGTCCGCAGGCGCTGAATGCCCTGGCTGGTGGCCAGCCAGAGTGCGCCGTCGTGCCATTCGAAGTCGGTGGGATTGCCGGCGATGCCCTGTTCTTCGGCCAGGAGCGACCAGGGCGAGGGCAGGGTCAGGCGCTTGAGCTCGTTTTCGGTGGCGACCCACAGGCCGCCTTCGCGATCGACCTCCAGCGCCATGATGCCGTAGGCACCCAGGTCGAGGTTGTCGCGGATGCGCAGCTGCGAGTCGAAGCGCAGCAGGTCGCCTTCCAGGGTGCCGACCACGACCGATTCATCGGAAAGTTCGAGCACGGCGTAACCACGAACGCTCGCCAGCAGGTCGCTGGCCTCTCCAGGCAGGCGGGAGACACCGCTGTCGTCGGCGCGGTAGAACCCGTCGTTGGTGACCAGCAGCAGGTGGTCTTCGCGCCCGACGATGCCTGGCAGCGGAAGGTCCGCCAGGGCCTCGCCGCCGGGAACCAGCGTGAACTTGCCGTCTTCGAAGCGCACCAGGCCCTGGCCCTGCACGCGTGCATACAAGGCGTCGCCGGCCCAGTAGAAGCTGCGTGCAGTGTCGGGCAAGGACCACAGCCTGGCTTTGCTGCCATCGGCTGGCAGCAGGATCAGGCGTTTTTCGGCGCGGAAATAGATGCCGTCGGGAGTGGACAGGGTCTGGAAGACAAAACCCAGGTGGCGCTGGTCGCCGGTCAGTCCTGCGGCATCGAGAAGTTCTTCGTAGGCCACGCCACCTTCGCCGTCCGGTGCCAGGCGCCCGAAGGTGTCGTAGCCACCCACATAGACAAGGCCGTCGGCGCCGATGGCCAGGGAGTGAGTGGGCGATCTTGCCGGCAGCATCGTAAGGCGCCAGTCGATGCCGTTGAAGCGCAGTACGCCGTCGAGGTTGCCGGCGTAGAGCTCGCCGTCCGGGGACGTGGCCAGGGCCAGCTGCCCTGGCTTGGCGCGGGTATGTTCGGAGCCATAACTTCGCGAAAGCGGCGCACCCGGCACCGTTTCGGCCAGTGAAACCACCGGACAGGCCATCAGGCCCAGCAGGAAAAGCAGCGGCAGGAACGGGCGCATGGGCGGATTATGGCGGAAACCGGCCGCCTGAAAGCGCGAATTCCTCCCGATTCCCATCTTTCCGGCGCCTGGGCCGCAGGGTAGGCTGGCGGCCATGACCGTGCTCAGCGTCAACGTCAACAAGATCGCCGTCCTGCGCAACTCGCGGGGTGGGGCCGAACCCCGCGTCACCGAAGCCGCCGAGGCCGCGCTCCGGGCCGGCGCAGGCGGGATCACCGTGCATCCGCGTCCCGACCAGCGCCATATCCGCCCGGACGACGTGCGCGAGCTGGCCCGGCTTGTCGCCGGGCGGGCCGAGTTCAATATCGAGGGCAACCCCTTCGCGCCGCCCCGGGGGGACTATCCGGGCCTGCTGGCCCTGGTCCGGGAAACCCGTCCGCAGCAGGCGACCCTGGTGCCCGACGGCGACGGCCAGATCACCTCCGACCATGGCTTCGACCTGGCCCGGGACGCCGACCGGTTGCGCCCGCTGGTGGCCGAACTCAAGGCCTGCGGGGCGCGGGTTTCGCTTTTCATGGACGCCGGTGCGCCGGACATCGCCCGCGCGGCCGAGCTGGGTGCCGACCGGATCGAAATCTACACCGGCCCCTACGCCGAGGCGTTTGCCGCCGGCGATCCTGCCGCCGCCCTGGCCCTGTGCCGACGCAGCGCACTTGAGGCCCAGGCGGCCGGCTTGGGCGTCAACGCCGGCCATGACCTCAGCCAGGCCAACCTGGGTGCCTTCCTTGGCGGCGTGCCTGGCGTACTGGAGGTCTCGATCGGCCACGCGCTGGTGGGCGAGGCCCTGTATGCGGGCCTGGAGCCGACCGTTCGCACCTATCTTTCGATTATTGCCTCGAGCCGCTGACGAGCTTCAGTCCAGGCTGATGTTGTCCACGCCGGCGCGGTTCGCGGCGGCCAGCGCCGTGGTGGCGGACTGGTAGTCGGCGTCGGGGTGCACGGCGACCTTGAGTACGAAGCCGGGATTTTCGCGCAGCTGGTTTTCCAGCATCGCCTGGAGCTGCGCCGGCGCCACCGTCTGCCCGGCAAACCGGAACATGTCGCCCGGGGCCACTTCCAGCGACACGATGGCCGGCGGCTCGGGCGGCGGCGGCGTGCGCTGGGGCAGGGTGAGGTCCATGCGGTGGTCGAGCAGCGGTGCGGTGACCATGAAGATCACCAGCAGCACCAGCATCACATCCACCAGCGGGGTGATGTTGATCTCGGCCATGGAACCCTGTTCGGAACGGACGTCGGCGAAAGCCATGGTGTTCTCCCCGGGTGAACTGTCTTCCGGGATACGCCTGCTGGCCATCGCGCACAAGCCGTCGGCCGGGGTTTGGTTGGCAATGGTTCAGCAAAAAAAACGCCGCCCGGAGGCGGCGTTGCTGCAGGGTGCGGGAAGCGCGGCCTCGATCAGGCGCCGGGTTCCACGAAAGCGATCTTTGCCATGCCGGCGTTCTTGGTGCGGGAAAGCACCTTCGCCAGGGTTTCGTACTGGGCTTCCATGTCCGTCTGGATCTCGACGGTCGGCTGCCGGGTCACGTCGGCGCCGGCACGCTCGGCCTCGACCTCAAGGGCCGCCTGGAGCGTGGACAGCGGGATCGGCGTGTTGTTCCAGGTCACCGTGCCGCCGGCCTCGATGCGCAGGCGAATCGGCTCGGGCGGATCCTTCGGCGGCGGCGGCGGATTCGACGTGCGCTGCGGAAGGTCGACCTGGATCTGGTAGGACAGGGCCGGGGCGGTCACCATGAAGATGATCAGCAGCACCAGCATCACGTCCACGAGGGGCGTGACGTTGATGTCGGCCATCGGGCCAGCGCCGGAATTCGAGGCAAATGCCATGGTCTGTCGTCCTCAGCGCTCAGGGGTGGAAACGAAGCCAACCTTGCGGATACCCGCGCGGCGGACGTCGGAAACCACTTCGTGGATGACGGAGTACTTGGTGATGTTGTCCGAGCGGATATCGACCTGCGGCTGCGGGGTCTTCTGGGCCAGCACGGCGAGGCGGGCGTCGAGCACTTCGGCCGACACCTCTTCGTCGTTCCAGTAGACCTTGCCGTCCGCCGTCACCGCGAGGGTGATCGGCGGCTGCTCGATTTCCGGCTTCTCTTCCAGGGTTGCCTGGGGCAGCTCCACCTTCACCTTGTGGGACATCAGGGGCGCCGTGATCATGAAGATGATCAGCAGGACCAGCATCACGTCCACGAGGGGCGTGACGTTGATGTCGGCCATCGGGCCGCCACCGCCGGAGTTGGATGAAAATGCCATGCCTGCGACTCCTGGTTAGTTCGACTTAGCGCTTGGCCGGGACTTCGCCGACGCGCGAGCCGGTGGCGAAGAAGTCGTGCAGGTCGTGGGCGAAGGTGTCGAACTTGGCGTAGGTGTTGCGATTCGCGCGGTTGAAGGCGTTGTAGGCCAGCACCGCCGGGATCGCGACGAACAGACCGATGGCGGTCATGATCAGCGCCTCGCCGACCGGGCCCGCGACCGCGTCGATGGACGCCTGGCCGGTGGCACCGATGCGGATCAGGGCGCCGTAGATGCCCCACACCGTACCAAGCAGACCCACGAACGGCGCGGTCGCACCGACGGTGGCCAGCCAGGTCATGCCGTTCTCGAGCTTGGCGCTCTCACGGGTGACGGCCTGGCGCAGCGCGCGGTCGATGAACTCCGAGCGGTTCAGGGCGTCGACCAGGCGGCTGCCTTCGTGACGCTGGTGATGGGCGGCGGCCTGGGCGCAGTCCAGGGCGATCTTGGAGAACGGCTCGTTGGCCGGCTGTTCTTCCATGAAGCGGATTGCGTCCTGGGCGTTCGGGGTTTCCCAGAAGGTACGCACGACGGTGTCGGCGCGCTTGGAGATGACCGCGTTCTTGATGGCGTTGACGATGGTGTACCACCACGAGCCGAACGACATCACGATGAGCATGATGAGCACGACCCACTGCACGAAGAACTCTGCGGGGTTGCGCATGAGCTCGGCCATCATGTGACCGAAGCCCATCTTCGACAGGGCGGAGGCGTTGTCGGCGGCGCCGCCAGCGGCGGTTGCGACCGTGAGGAGGATTTCCTGCAGCATAAGGAGTGCCTTTCTTTAGTTGGTTTGACCGTTTACGTGGGTACTGCTGGCGTTACCGCGGAGGCGTGAACTTGACCGGGACGAGAACCGCGCCGCCGACCCTCTGGCCGTTGCGCAGTCCCGGGTTGAACTTCCACCGACGCGCGGCATCCATGGCCGAGCGGTCGAGGTTGCGATTGCGGCTGGAGCGCTCGATGGCGACATCAAGCACGTTGCCGGCGGCGTCGATGGTGACGCGCAGGATAACGGTACCGCCAACGCCGTCGCGGGCTTCCTTGGCCGGATAACGCGGCTGGTAGAGCGAACGGCCCGAGATGTCTTCGGAAGGCGCGTAGTCGGCAGGCGGGGCCGGCGGCGACGGCGGAGCCGGCGGCGGGGCCTCGATGTCGATCGGGCTCGGGTCGTCGAACACCACCGGCGGCTCTTCAGGCGGCGGCGGGATCGGCGTCGGCTTGGGCTGCTGGATGATCTTCTGGACCACCTTGGGCGGCTCCGGCGGCGGCGGCGGCGGCGGCGGGGGCGGCGGCGGCGGTTCGATGAAGGACACCTGGGTCACCTCTTCCGCGGCCTTCTGGACCGAGGGCGGGTTGACCGGCGCCATCATGAACATGAACGCGATCGCGTGCAGCGCGATTGCGAATGCATTGCCACCGACACGTGCCCAGCTAAGGCCCTGCGGAGGGGTGTCGTACCTGTTGTAGTAGTTCTTGTCCGTCATACGTTCGGCGGCTCGAGCTCTCGTTCGGTCGGCGTCAGGGGCCGTGGCCCGCCGGACACCGGCGGGAACTTGTTAGCTTATACCACGGGGAATCGGTTTACCAACCGTTCAACGGGAAATTTGTGCCAGGGCCTTCTGGGCCTGGTCCCGGGTCGCCGGATCCTTGGCGGCCTCCGCGTAAGCCTGTCGGGCCGCCGCGTAGTTGTCCATGTAGTACTCGGAGCGAGCGATGACCATCCAGGCCTCGCCGGGCTTCTTGAGACCCTTGTCCAGCGCCTGGCGGGCCGCCGCCTTGGCTTCCTCGTTGCGGTCCTCGTTGGTGAGGATCTGCGACAGGGCCAGGGAGGTTTCGCCGGTGCTGTCGAGCGGCGCCGCCTTCTTGTAGGCGTTCACGGCCGGGTCGATCTGGTCGCTGAAGTACAGCGACTGCGCAAGGAAGGTATACGTGCGGGCGTCGGCCGGCAGGATGCCCTTGTCCAGGCCTTCCTGGATGACCTTGGCGGCCTCGGCTTCCTTGCCATCCATGTTGAGGTAGATGGCGTAAAGGTTTTCGTAGTCGCGCTGCTCGGTGAGCATGCCCTTCTGGCGGGCGGTGTCGAGCAGGGCGGCGGCCTTGTCGTTGTTGCCGGTCTGGGCATACAGCGAGGCCAGGTTGAGCAGGGTGCGCTTGTCGTCCGGGCTCTTGGCCTGCAGCTGCTCGGCCAGGGCCACGGCGTCGCCTTCGCGGCCAAGCTCGTTGTAGGACGCCATCAGCATCTGCTGCCAGTTGTTCTCGGCGTTGCCGTCGTTGAGCTCGATGGCCTTGCGGACCGCGTCGATGGTCTGCTCGAACTGGCCGGCGTTGTAGTGCACGCCCGCCTTGAGGGCGTAGACCTCGGGGTCCTTGGTGTTCGTCTCGGCGATCAGCCGGTCGATCATCGCGATGGACTTGTCGGCCATGTCTTCCTGGGCGTAGACCGAAGCCAGGGTGTGCATGGTCGCGAAATGATTGTTGTTGGGCAGCGAATTTTCCTGCAGCGCGCGCTCAAGATAGGGAATGGCGCGCGGGTAGTCGTCGATGCCCAGGGCGGCGTTGCCGGCGATCATCAGCGCAATGCCGCGGTCGTAGGGCTTGGCGCGCTCGTTGGCGAGCAGCTTTTCAGCGATGGCGATCGCGCCTTCCATGTCCTCGCCCTCGTTGTAGAGGTCGAACATCTTCTGGATGTCCTTGGCCAGGCGCGGAGTGTTCTTGGCTTCCGGGGATTCGCGGGTGGCGTCCGGGTAGGCCTCTTCGGGCTTGTCCTTGTCCTTGCCGCGCTGCGCGTGGGCATCGCCCACCGACAGCGTGGCCGCGATGAGCGCGGCGGCCAGGACGTTGAACTTGAGGGCGTTGGCTAACTTCATCTGGAAACTCCTTCGCCGCCACGGTGTTCCGTGGCTGGTGGCCGGTTAGGGTAACGGGGAATGGAGCAATCACTCAAGCGGGGCTGTCCGGTTTTACCGTTCGCCCCCGTATAGACTTCCCCTTTGGACCCAAGCATGCCCGCGCTTTTTGACGATGGGCTTAAAACATCGTTAAACGACGCGTGACGTTCAGCCGGTGGTGGGAAAGTTCGCGACTGCGAAATCAACCCGTTCAACGGGGTCGCGGGACAGTTCGCCGCGTTCGCGCAGGGCCTCGACCTTGTGCAGGCGCGACTCCAGGCCGTTGCCGTTGGCCATCTGGATGGCCAGGCCGGGGCGGGCATTGAGCTCGAGGATCAGCGGGCCACGGTCGCGGTCGAGCACGAAATCGACGCCGACGTAACCCAGGCCGGACAGTTCGTAGCAGCGCGAGGCCATTTCCAGCAGCTGCCGCCAGTGCGGGATGGCGAGGTTGACGATGCTGTGTTCGGTGTCCGGGTGCTCGCGGATGATTTCCGTGCCCCAGACCCCGCGCTTGGTGCGGCCGGTGGGCAGGTCGATGCCGACGCCGATGGCGCCCTGGTGCAGGTTGGCCTTGCCGTCGGACATGCGCGTGGGCAGGCGGATCATGGCCATCACCGGGTAGCCCAGGAAAACGATGATGCGCACGTCGGGTACGCCCTTGTAGCTGACGTTGTCGAACACCGGGTCGAACTGCACGCAGTATTCGACGATCAGGTGGTCGGGCTGGCCCCCGAGCGAGTACAGGCCCGACAGACCGTTCGACAGGTGGTGGTCGAATTCCTCGCGCGTCATCAGGCTGCCGCTGGCGCGCCGGTACTTGTCG
>NZ_CAXBJS010000060.1:0-15264 GCF_963976025.1 uncultured Arenimonas sp. | reverse complement strand
CGAAGACCAGGTCGTCTCCGCCGGCCACTTCCACGGCATGCCGCTGGCGCTGGCGATGAGTTATCTCAAGGCCGCGATCCCGGTGCTGGCGTCGATCTCCGAGCGCCGTTTGAACAAGCTGGTCGACCCGGCCACCAACGACGGCCTGCCGGCTTTCCTGATCGGCAACGAAGACGGCACCGAAAGCGGTTTCATGATCGTGCAGTACACGGCTGCCGCGCTGGTTAACGACCTGGCGAGCCGGGCGCACCCGGCCAGCGTGTATTCGATTCCGACCTCGGCCAACGCCGAGGACCACGTGTCCATGGGCGCCAATGAAGGCCGGCACGTGCTGGAAATGGTCGAAGACCTGGCCCACGTGCTGGCGCTGGAGCTCTACACCGCCGCCCAGGCCCTGGACTACCGCCGCGACATGATCAACGCCGCCCGCGCCCTGGCGCGCGCCTCCGACGCCGAAGGCCTGGCGGTGAAAGTGCAGGGCGCACCGCTGCCTGGCCACCCCGACCGCGCGCCGTTCCTGGAAGAAGTCGAAGGCCTGCGCCGCGAGCTGGCCGAGTCGGCCGAGTTCGAACCCGGCGTCGCCGTGCGCGCCGCCTGGACCGCCCTGCGCGAAACCATCCCCTTCATGCCGCGCGACCGGGCCATGGACGGGGACGTCGCAACCGCAGTGCACTTGGTGCGCAGCGGCAAGTTGCTCACCGCCGCACGCCACTCCCTGCTCTGATCAGGTCGTGATGTCTTCGGCCGCGTGCACGCAGTTGCGGCCGCGGTCCTTGGCGGCGTACAGGGCGTCGTCGGCGCGGTGCAGGGCTTCGTCCACGCCGATGCCGGTGCCCGGGTGCAGCACGAAGGCGCCGATGCTGGCGCTGATGCCGATGTTGTTGCCGGCGTAACGCACCGGTTCGCTGAAAATGCGCACGCGCAGCTGTTCGGCCAGGTGCATCAGGCGGTCGCCCTGCATGTCGGGCACCACGGCTACGAACTCTTCGCCGCCGAAGCGCGCAATCACCGAGCCGTGCACCGACAGCGTGTCCGACAGGCAGCGGCCAAGCCAGCGCAGGCACTCGTCGCCGGCGAGGTGGCCGTAGGTGTCGTTGACGCGCTTGAAGTGGTCGAGATCAATTAGCAGCACCCCCAGTGCCTGCCGGTGTTCGGCGGCGTGGTGCATCTGGTGTTCGAACACGTCGCGGAAATGCCGGCGGTTGAACAGCCCGGTCAGCGCATCGCGGCGGTTGGATTCGCGCAGGCGCTGGTTGGCTTCGGCCAGCTGCTCGAGCGCGGTGCTCAGCTCCGAGGTGCGGCGGGCGACGTGGCGTTCGAGCTGTTCATTGTGTTCACGCACCAGGGTTTCGTTTTCGCTGCGAAGGCGCGCGTAGCGGTAGGCCAGGGCGAAGGACAGCAGGATCATTTCCAGCGCCGAACCAATCTGGATGCCGTATTCGGTGACGAAGGTCTTGGGAAGGATGCCGAAGGACACCGAGGCGTACAGCGCCGTGCCGAACAGCAGGCAGCTCCAGGCCAGCAGGAAGATCTTGGCCGGCGCGTAACCGCGGCGCAGCGAGATCACCGTCAGCGCCAGGATGTACAGCGCGCCCGGGAACACCGCCAGGGTCATCGGCAGCACCACGGTGCGGTATTCGAGCACCAGCGAGCCCAGGCCCATCAGCACGTAGAAGGCGATGATGGCCAGTGTGACCCGGTTGGCCCAGGGAATGCGCTCGCGCAGCTCCAGGAACACCCGGGCGAACTGGTGCATGGCGACCTGCGAGATCGCCATCGAAAGCGGAATCGAATAGTTGGCCAGCCAGGGTGAGTTCGGCCACAGGTATTCGAAGGACAGGCCGTTCAGGCACAGCACCACCAGGCCGAAGCCGGCGACGTGGAACATGTACCAGAAGTGGCTGGCGTCGCGCAGCGACAGCCACAGCACCAGGTTGTAACAAAACAGCGCGATGAGGATGCCGTAGAACAGGCCGATGCCCAGCTGCGCATCGCGTTCCCTTTCGGCGAACGCGGTCGGCGTGTACATCACCAGCGGCACCTGCATCGAGCTTCGGCTCGAGACCCGCACCAGCATTTCCACCCGCGTGCGCTGGGGCAGGTCGATCCAGAAGTTCGGCTGCCGGTAGCTGATGCTGCGGGCCGAGAAGGGCAGGGTGTCGCCGGTGGCCATGTGTTCGACCCGGCCATTGGGATAGCGCAGGTAGATGTCGACGTTGTCCAGCAGCGGGTAGTGCAGCACCAGCAGCCAGCGCTGCAGCTCGGCGTGGCTGTTGAAGATCTCGGCGTGGAACCAGTAGGCACCATCGCTGAAGCCGAAAGTGCTGCTTCCGTCGGGTAGCGGCTCGAACTCCCCGCGGCCAGCGCGGGCAAACATGGCGGCGGCGTCGGCCCGGCCGTCCGGATCGACGGCATAGCGCAGGTGGGGCTCGAGCCGGATCGAAGACGTGTGTTCGTCCAGCAGCGCAGGCTGGGCCGGGGCCGGGGAGGCCACGGCGGCCAGCAGCAGCGCCAGGAACACCGTGATTACGCGCATAGCGGCCCAATACCCCCCGAGTCGGCCTCACTGTAGTCCGCGGGGGCGGGGATGGCCAGACGAACAAGTCTCGCTTTGGTGCTTGACAATGTAATAGCGCGTTATTACATTAGCCGGGCCATGAAACGCCGCGACCCCGCCACCCGCCCCGATGACGCCGACCTGGACGCCCTGGTGGGCGCCCTGCTGAGCCTTCGCGAGCCGGCGGAGCTGCGCGCTTTCCTGGACGACCTGTGCACCCCCGCCGAGCTCGAAGCCCTGTGCGACCGCTGGCGGGTCATCCCGCTGCTGCAGCAGGGCGTGCCCTACCGGGAAATCCACGACCGCACCGGCGTCAGCGTCACGACCATCGGCCGTGTCGCCCGTTGCCTTGAACGCGGCGCCGGCGGTTACCGCCTGGCCGCGGAACGTCACGAACAAACTCTGCCGCACGACGCGGCGCACTGAATTTCCCTTTCAAGTAAACGGAGGCGTCATGAGGACGCACGACCGACTGCGCATTGCCATCCAGAAATCCGGCCGCCTGTCCGACCCCGCCCGCGACCTGCTCGCGCGCGCCGGCCTGGCGTTCCGGGAAAGCCGCGACCGCCTGTTCTGCTACGGCGAATCGCTGCCCATCGACCTGCTGCTGGTGCGCGACGACGACATCCCGGGCCTGATCGCCGAAGGCACCTGCGACCTGGGCGTGGTCGGCCAGAACGTACTGGAAGAACAGGCCCTGGAGCGCGCCGCCGGCGGCCAGCCCGAGGCCTATCGCGCCATTCGCGACCTGGGTTTCGGTCGCTGCCGCCTTTCGGTGGCGGTGCCCAACGAATGGGAATGGCCGGGCCCCGAGCGCCTGGCCGGCCTGCGCATCGCCACCAGCTACCCGCAGCTGCTGGCACGCTGGCTGCAGGGGCAGGGCGTGCAGGCCGACCCGGTGGTGCTTTCGGGTTCGGTGGAAATCGCCCCGCGCCTGGGCAAGGCCGAAGCGATCTGCGACCTGGTGTCCACCGGCGCCACGCTGATGGCCAACCAGCTCAAGGAAGCCGCCATCGTGTTCGAAAGCCAGGCCGTTCTGGCCGCGCCGGCGCAGCCCTTCGGCGATGCCCGCGCCGAGCTGGCGGCGATGCTGCTGCGTCGCCTTGACGCGGTCTTGAGCGTGCGTGCCAGCAAACTGGTGCTGTTCCAGGCCGCGCGCGAGGCCGTGCCGGGCCTGCTGAAACTGCTGCCCGACGCCGAACCGCCCACCGTGATGGCCATCGAAGGCCAGCGCGACCAGGTGGCCCTGCAGGCCCTGTGCCGCAGCGCCATGACCTGGCAGCGACTGGAAGACATGAAACGCGCCGGGGCCACGGGCCTGCTGGTGCTTCCGGTGGAGCAGATGCTGCAATGAAACGACTGGACTGGACGGCACTGGACCCCGGCGATCGCGCCCGCGCGCTCGACCGTCCCGGTGGCGGCGAACAGGACGACCTGGAAGCGGCCGTGCGCCGCATCTTCAACCAGGTGCGCGCCGACGGCGACGGGGCGCTGCGCGCGCTGACCCGGCGCTTCGACAACGTCGAGATCGCCGACTTCGCGGTCAGCGACGCCGAGTTCGCCGACGCCGAAGCCGGGCTCGACCCGGCGTTGCGCGTGGCGATGACCGAAGCCGTCGGCCGCCTGAAGGCCTGGCACGGCGCCGGCATGGGCCAGGGGTTCGAAGTCGAAACCGCGCCGGGGGTTGCCTGCGGTCGAATGCTGCGACCGATCGCGCGCGTGGGCCTGTACGTGCCCGCGGGGTCGGCGCCGCTGCCTTCCACCGCGCTGATGCTGGGCGTGCCGGCCGCGCTGGCGGGCTGCCCGCAGGTCGTGCTGTGCACGCCGCCGCGCGCCGACGGCCGCGCCGACCCGGCGGTGCTGGTGGCCGCGAAGCTGTGCGGCATTGGCCGGGTGTTCAAGATCGGCGGCGCCCAGGCGATTGCCGCCATGGCCCTGGGCACCGACAGCGTGCCGCGCTGCGACAAGCTCTTCGGCCCGGGCAATCGTTACGTCACCGCGGCCAAGCAGTATGCCGCGATGATGGCCGGTGGCCCGGCCATCGACATGCCCGCCGGCCCTTCCGAGGTGCTGGTGATCGCCGATGCCGGCGCGCCGCCCGCGCACGTGGCCGCCGACCTGCTGTCGCAGGCCGAGCACGGCCCGGATTCGCAGGTGATCCTGGCCACCGATTCGCTGGCCCTGCTCGACGCGGTCGAAGTCGAGGTGCGCCAGCAGCTGGCCGAGCTGCCGCGCCGGGACATCGCCGAGAAGGCGCTGCTGCACGCCCGCTTGTTCCAGGTGCGGAACCTCGACGAAGCCTTCGCGCTCTCGAACGACTACGCGCCCGAACACCTGATCCTGGCCCTGCGCGAACCGCGGGCGTGGCTCGACAAGGTGCAAAGCGCCGGGTCGGTCTTCCTGGGCGACTACGCGCCCGAAGGGCTGGGTGACTATTGTTCCGGCACCAACCACGTGCTGCCGACCAATGGCGCCGCGCGCGCCTGGAGCGGCGTCAGCGTGGCGAGCTTCCAGAAGGCGATCAGCTACCAGGAAGTCAGCCGCGCCGGCCTGGCCGCCATCGGACCGTGTGCCGTGGTGATGGCGCGCGCCGAAGGCCTGGAAGCACACGCGCAGTCGGTGCTGCGGCGCCTGGAAGGTGTGGCATGAGCAATCCAACGCAGAGCCCCTTGCTTGAGCTCGTGCGCCCGGACCTGCGTGGTTTCGGGGGCTACAGTTCGGCGCGGCGCGCGGGGGTCAGTGGTTCGGTCTGGCTCAACGCCAACGAAAGCGCCTGGCGCAACCCGGCCGACGGCGGCCTGGGCGCCAACCGTTACCCCGACCCGCAGCCCGAAGTCCTGCGCGCCCGGCTGGGTACCGTGTACGGCGTGCGCGCCGACCAGGTGCTGGTGGGCCGCGGCAGCGACGAAGCCATCGACCTGCTGGTGCGCGCCCTGTGCCGCCCGGGCCAGGACGCGGTGGTGATCGCGCCGCCGGTGTTCGGCATGTACGCGGTCAGCGCGCGCCTGCAGGGTGCGCCGCTGGTCGAAGTGCCGCTGCGCGACGGCGTCAATGGTTTTGAATCCGACCTCGACGCGATGGCCAGCGCCGCCATCGCCCACGGCGCCAAGCTGGTGTTCGTGTGTTCGCCGGCCAACCCGACCGGACAGGCCATCGCCGCCGCCGACCTGCGCGACCTGGCCCGACGCCTGGCCGGGCGCGCACTGGTGGTGGTGGACGAAGCCTACGGCGAATACAGCGACCAGCCATCCCTGGCCCGCGACATCGACGACCAGCCGAACCTGGCCGTGCTGCGCACGCTGTCCAAGGCGCACGCGCTGGCGGCGGCGCGCATCGGCTGCCTGCTGGCCGACGCCAGCCTGGTGCAGGTGCTGCGCAACTGCCAGGCGCCGTATCCGCTGCCTTCGCCCTGCGTGCAGCTGGCGCTGGCCGGCTTGTCCGAGCAGGCGCAGGCCCTGACCCGCCAGCACGTGCAGGCCGTGCGCGCGGAACGCGAACGCCTGCGCGTCGAACTCGCAAGCTGCCCGGGCGTGCGCCGTGTGTACCCCTCGCAGGGCAACTACCTGCTGGCGCGCTTCGAAGACGCCGGCCTGGCCTTCGCGCGCCTGCTGGCGGCCGGCGTGGTGGTGCGCGACATGCGCGCTTCATCGCAGCTGGCCGACGCGCTGCGCATCAGCATCGGCAAGGCCGAAGAAAACGACGCGGTGCTTGCCGCACTGCGGGCGGGGAGGGCAGCGGCATGAGCGGCCAGCGCATATTGTTCGTCGACCGCGACGGCACGATCATCGAAGAGCCTTCGGATTTCCAGGTCGATTCGTTCGAGAAGGTCCGGTTCGTCGAAGGCGTGATCCCGGCCATGCTGCAGCTGCGCGACGCCGGCTGGCAGTTCGTCATGGTCACCAACCAGGACGGCCTGGGCACGGCCTCGTTCCCGCGTGAACAGTTCGAGGGCCCGCAGGCGCTGGTGGTCCAGGTGCTGGCCTCGCAGGGCATCGTGTTCCGCGACGTGCTGGTGGACGAGAGCTTCGAGCACGAAAAAAATCCCACCCGCAAACCCGAACTGGGCCTGCTGATGGACTACCTGCGCGACCGGTCCATCGACCTGGCCAACTCGGCCGTGGTCGGCGACCGCGACACCGACCTGCAGATGGCGCGCAACCTGGGCTGCCGTGGCTTCCGCCTGGCGCCGGGCCCGGACACCTGGGCCGGCATCGCCCACGAGCTGGCCAACGCCCCGCGCACGGCCGTGGTGGAGCGCACCACCAAGGAAACCCGCATCCGCGTCGCGGTCGACCTCGACCAGCCGGCCGACCCGAAGGTCAGCACCGGCCTGGGCTTTTTCGACCACATGCTTGAACAGCTGGGCAAACACGGCGGCTTCGCCCTGGACATTCGCTGCGAAGGCGACCTGCACATCGACGAACACCACACCGTCGAAGACTGCGCCCTGGCCCTGGGCCAGGCCCTGCGCGAAGCCCTGCAGGACAAGCGCGGCGTCGGCCGCTACGGCGACTCGGTTGGCCGCGGCGCGATCACCCTGCCCATGGACGAAACCCTGGCCGGTGCGGCGGTGGATCTTTCCGGCCGGCCGTACTTCGTTTTCGAAGGCAGCTTCGCCCGCAGCGAAGTCGGCGGACTGGCCACCGAACTGGTGCCACACTTCTTCCGGTCGCTGGCCGACGAGGCGCGCATCAGCCTGCACCTGCGCGTGCAGGGCGAAAACAGCCACCACCAGGTCGAGGCCTGCTTCAAGGCCGTGGCGCGCGCGCTGCGCAAGGCCATGCGCCGCGAAGGCCGCGACCTGCCCAGCACCAAGGGTGTGCTGTGAAGGTCGTGCTGGTCGATTCCGGTGGCGCCAACCTCGGCTCCGTGCGTTATGCCCTTGAGCGACTGGGCGTGGCGCCGGTGGTCAGCGGCGATCCGGCGGTGATCACCGCTGCCGACCGCGTAATTCTGCCCGGCGTCGGCGCCGCCGCGCCGGGCATGGCACGCCTGCGCGAGCTGGACCTGGTGCCGACCCTGCGTGCGCTGGACAAGCCGCTGCTGGGCATCTGCCTGGGCATGCAGCTGCTGTTCGAATCGTCCGACGAAGGCGACGTCGAGTGCCTGGGCCTGCTGCCCGGGCGCGTGCGCCGCATGCAGCCGGCCGCCGGCCTGCGCGTGCCGCACATGGGCTGGAACCGCCTGAAGCCGAGCGGCGACAGCCCGCTGCTGGAAGGCATTCCCGACGGCGCCCAGGTGTATTTCGTGCACGGCTACGCCGCGCCGGTCGACGCCAACACCATCGCCAGCAGCGACCACGGCGACAAGTTCGCCGCCGTCGTGCAGCGGGGCCGCGTTGCCGGTGCCCAGTTCCATCCGGAACGCTCGGCCGCCTTCGGCGCGCGCCTGCTGGCCAACTTCATTCAGCGGGGCCTGTGATGTCCGATTTCCTGCTTTATCCCGCCATTGATGTGCGCGAAGGTCGCGTCGTGCGCCTGCGCCAGGGCGATTACGCCCAGGAAACCCGCTACCCGGCCGACCCCTTCGAGCTGGCTAGCCAGTACGCCCGGGCCGGCGCCACCTGGCTGCACCTGGTGGACCTGGATGCGGCCCGCGCCGGTGGTTACACGCTGGCGCCGCTGCTGCGCCGGCTGAAAGCCGAAACCCGCCTGCAGGTGCAGACCGGTGGCGGCGTGCGCAGCGAAGAGGATGTGGATGCGCTGCTCGAGGCCGGCGCCGACCGCGTGGTGGTCGGCTCGCTGGCCGTGCGCGAAACCGGGCGCGTGGCGTCCTGGGTGTCGCGCTACGGCGCCGCACGCCTGACCCTGGCGCTGGACACCCGCCGCGATGCCGAAGGCCGCTGGCGCCTGCCGGTACACGGCTGGACCGAAGACGGCAGCAAGGAACTCGACGTCCTGGCCGCCGCCTACGACGAAGTCGGCCTGCGCCACCTGCTGTGCACCGACATCAGCCGCGACGGCATGCTGTCGGGTCCGAACATCGAGCTCTACCGTTACCTGTGCCAGCGGTTCCCGCGCCTGGCGGTGCAGGCCTCGGGGGGAGCCCGCGACCTGGCCGACGTCGCCGCCGCCCGCGAGGCCGGCTGCAGTGGCATCGTGCTGGGCAAGGCACTGCTGGACGGCAAGCTGGACCTGGGCCAGGCGCTGGCGGAGGCCGCGCCGTGCTGAGTCGCCGCATCATTCCCTGCCTGGACGTGCGCGACGGCCAGGTGGTCAAGGGCGTGCGCTTCCGCGACCACGTGGTCATGGGCGCCATCGAAGACCTGGCCCTGCGCTACCGCGACGAAGGCGCCGACGAACTGGTGTTCTACGACATCACCGCCAGTCCGCAGGGGCGTGGCGTCGATGTCGCCTGGGTCGAACGCGTGGCGCGGCTGCTGGACATCCCGTTCTGCGTTGCCGGCGGCATCCGTTCCGTCGGCCAGGCGCGGGCCGTGCTGCACGCCGGCGCCGACAAGGTGTCGGTGAACACGCCAGCCCTGGATCGCCCGGAACTGATCTCCGAACTGGCGGCCGAGTTCGGCGTGCAGTGCGTGGTGGTCGGCATCGACAGCCTGCGCGACGCCGACGGCGAATGGCGCGTGCGCGCCTACACCGGCGACCCCGACCGCACCCAGGCGCTGCCGCGCCGCACCCTGGACTGGGTGGAAGAAGTGCAGGCCCTGGGCGCCGGCGAGATCGTGCTCAACTGTATGGGCGCCGACGGCGTACGCAGTGGTTACGACATTCAACAGCTGCAGGCGGTGCGGGCCCTGTGCCGGGTGCCGCTGGTGGCCTCGGGCGGCGCCGGCGAAGCCGGGCATTTCGCCGCGGCTTTTGAACAGGCCGACGTGGACGCGGCGCTGGCCGCGAGCGTCTTCCATGCCGGCACCGTGCGGATCCGGGAACTCAAATCCACGCTGCGCACGCGCGGCATCGAGGTGCGTGATGACGCCTGAACAGATCGACGCCCTGGCCTGGGACAAGCAGCAGGGCCTTCTGCCCGCCATCGTGCAGGACGCCAACGACCACCGCGTGCTGATGCTGGGCTACATGGACCGCGCCGCGCTAGACGCGACCCTGGCCACCGGCCGGGTCACCTTCTACAGCCGCAGCAAGCAGCGCCTGTGGATGAAGGGCGAGTCCACCGGCAACGTGCTGGCGCTGGTGTCGGTGCAGGCAGACTGCGATGCCGACACCCTGCTGGTGCAGGCGCGGCCCGCCGGTCCCACCTGCCACCTGGACCGGCCCAGCTGTTTCCCCGATGCCGCCGCCGCTTTCCTGCCGCAGCTCGACGCCCTGGTTGCCCGCCGCGAGCGCGAGCGCCCCGAGGGCAGCTACAGCACCCGCCTGTTCGCCGACGGCACCCGCCGCATCGCCCAGAAGGTGGGCGAGGAGGGCGTGGAAACCGCGCTGGCAGCGGTCGCCCAGGACGACGCGGCGCTGCTGGGCGAGGCCGCCGACCTGGCCTTCCACCTGCTGGTGCTGCTGCGTTCGCGCGGCCTGGGCCTGGCGGACGTGGAAGCCGTGCTGCGCGACCGCCACGCCGCCGCGGCGCGCTGAGGGCGGGGCGGCCGCGGATTGGCGATAATCGCGGCCCCTGTCCTGGAGCCGCGCATGCGCCTGTCGATCTTCGTTTGCCTGCTGGTGCTGGCGGGCCTGGCCCCGGACGTAGCGGCACGTGCCTGCAATGCCGGCGTGGTATTCGAAGACACCGACGGCGACGGCACGCGCGACCGCAGCGAACCGGCGCTGGCCGGCGTGCAGGTGTCCGACGGCCGCCGCATCGTGCGCACCGACGCGAACGGTCGCTGGTCCTTGCCGCTGTCGCCCGACCACACGGTGTTCGTGATCAAGCCGGCCAGCCATCGTTTCCCGAAAGGCGCAGACGGCCTGCCGCAATTCTGGCGCCACGTCGTGCGCGACCGGCAGCCGGCGCTGCGTTATGGCGGCCTGGAGCGGCAGACGCCGCGCTGCCATGACTTCGCGCTGCTGCCCAAGACCGCGCCGGCCGCGGAGCCGCTGAAGGTGCTGGTGTTCGGCGACCCGCAGCCCAAGACCGCCGTTGACGTCGACTACTACGCCCGCGACATCGTGGCGCCGATCGTCGATGCCGCCGGGGGCGCCCCGGCCGCCGACCTGGGCCTGACGCTCGGGGATGTGGTCAGCGACGACCTGTCGCTGTACCCGGCCATGAATCGCCACACGGCGACGCTGCGCACGCCCTGGCTGCACGTTGCCGGCAACCACGACCTCGACTTCGACGCCGCCGGCGACGAAAGGTCGCTCGACACTTTCCGCCGCCACTTCGGGCCCGACACCTTCGCCTGGGAAGAAGCCCAGGCCAGCTTCATCGTGCTCGACGACGTGATCTACCAGCCCGGCGCCGCCAAGCCCTACATCGGCGGCCTGCGCGAAGACCAGTTCGCTTTCCTGGCGGCGTATCTGGCCGACCTGCCGCGCGACCGCCGCCTGGTGCTGGCCGCACACATCCCGTTTTTCGACGAAGCCGGGCGCGAGACGTTCCGGCGCGCCGATCGCGAGCGCCTGTTCGAACTTCTCAAGCCCTTCACCAACGTGCTGCTGCTGACCGCCCACGGACACGTCCAGCGCCACCACCGCCACGGCCCGGCCGACGGCTGGTTCGGTGCGGCGCCGCTGCACGAATACAACGTCGGCGCGGCCTGCGGCGGTTACTGGAGCGGGCTGAAGGACGCCGAAGGCATTCCGGATTCGCGCATGTCGGACGGTACGCCGAACGGTTATGCGAGCGCGCGCTTCGCGGCCGACGGCAGCTACGACCTGCGCTGGCACGTGGCCCGCGGCGGCGACGCCAGCATGCACCTGCACGCGCCGCAGGTGCTGCGCGCCGGCGCCTATCCGGGCACGGGCGTGTACGCGAATGTTTACATGGGCGAAGCCGACAGCCGCGTCGAATACCGCGTCAACGGCGGCGACTGGCAGCCGATGCGCCTGAGCGACCAGCCCGACCCGGCCCTGCGCACGCAGAACCTGCTTGATGACGCCGCCGGAAGCCTGCGCGCCTACGACCGCCTGCCGGAAGCCGCGCAGACCACGCACCTGTGGCGCGGCACGCTGCCGACCGACCTGGGTCCGGGGCAATACCTGGTCGAGGTGCGCGCCTTCGACCGCTGGCGCGGCGAAATCAGGTCTTCAACAAGCTATCACCTGGAAACCGCGGCGCCCTGAGGCCGGTTCAGGGCGTGATGGCGGTGAAATCCTCGACGCGGGCATGGCCGTGGGTGGCCTCGCCGGTACGCGGCGTCGGGTAGTCCTGGCGGCGGTCCAGCAGCACCGTGTCCAGTCCGGCCTCGCGGGCGGCGTCGAGCTCTTCGACCACGTCCGACAGGAACAGCACCTGCGCCGCCGGCACGCCCAGGGCCTGCACGATGCGCCGGTAGCTGTCGGCTTCGCGCTTGCCGCCGTACTCCGTGTCGAACCAGTCGGTGATGAGGCTGGTCAGGTCGCCGGCGTCGGAATGCCCGAAAAACAGCTTCTGCGCCGGTACCGAGCCGGACGAATAAACGCTGATCGAATGCCCGGCCGCATGCCACTTCCGCAGCGCCTCGACGGCATCGGGGTAGATGTGGGCAGTGAAATCCGCCTGCCCGTAGCCGTCCTTCCACATCATGCCCTGCAGGGCCTTGAGCGCCGTGTGCTTGCGGTCCTGGTCGATCCAGCCCTGCAGCGTCTCGACGATCATCTCGTCCTGGCAGACCCCGCCGGTTTCGGCCGCCACCTGGTCCAGCCAGCGGCGCACGTCCGGGTCCTTGCCCCGCGCCGCCACGAAACCGGGCAACGCCCGCCGCGCATACGGAAACAGCACGTCCTTTACGAACGAAATGCTGGACGTGGTGCCTTCGATGTCGGTGAGGATGTGCTTCATCCGGCCTGCCCGGGTTCGTAGCGGGGAAAACGCTGGGCGATGTCGGTGCCGGTGAAGTGGCCGACCCAGCCGTCGGCTTCGGTGAAGAAGCGGATGGCGATGAAGCTCGGTTCCGGGCCCATGTCGAACCAGTGCGTGGTGCCGTCGGGCACGCCGACCAGGTCGCCGGCCTCGCAGCGGATTTCGTAGACCTTGTCGCCCACGTGCAGCGAAAACAGGCCCGAGCCGGCGACGAAGAAACGCACTTCGTCTTCCTTGTGGTAGTGCTCGTCCAGGAACTTGGCGCGCGCCGCGTCCTTGGCCGGGTTGTCGGGCGAGATCGACACCACGTCGACGCTGTTGAAGCCGTTTTCCGCCACCAGTTTGTCGATGTCGCTGCGATAGGCGGCCATGACCTCTTCGGGCGACGCGCCCGGCTGCACCGGCGCGCTGGCCTGCCACTGCTCGAAGCGTACGCCGATCGGTTTCAGGCGCTCGGCGATCTGCGCCAGGTCCTCGGTGCTCGAAAGCGGCGCGGAGGGGTTGTCGTGGTCGAAAATGCGAAGGCGGCTCATGCTTGCAGTCTCCGGAGGTCGAGTTCGCAGGACAGCAGGAATTCAAAGGCTTCCAGGTGCCGGCGGGCTTCGGCCATGTCCTTGCCCCAGGCATAGAGCCCGTGGCCGTTGATCAGGTAACCCCACATCGGCTGCTGGTCGAGCAGGGTTTCCACCCATTCGGCCAGTTCGTCCATGTCCTGGGTATTGGCGAGCACCGGCACGTCGACGGCCATTTCGTGGGTCTGGTTGCCGGCGAAGGCCTTGAGCAGCTCGTAGCCCTCCAGGTGCACGTGGCCCTGGGCGGCGTACAGGCGCGAGGCCACCGTCTGCACGTGGGAATGGGTGTGCAGAACGCAGCCCACGTCCGGGAATCGGGCGTAGAGCTGGGTGTGCAGCAGGGTTTCGGCCGAAGGGCGGTGTTCGGTGGCCACGGCCTTGCCGGCCATGTCCACGACCATGATGTCGGTGGCCACCAGGCGGCCCTTGTCGCGGCCCGAGACGGTGATCGCGGCGTGGCGCTCGTCCAGGCGCATCGAAAAATTGCTGCTGGTGGCCGGCGTCCAGCCCAGAGCGGACAGTTCGCGGGTGGCGGCGACGATTTCGTCGGCCCGGTTGGCCAGCTGGGCAGGGTCGTAGGGCAGGGTGTCCATGGGCCAAAGTCTAGCCGATGGGCGCGCACTGGGTGGCCTTGACCTGCATCAACGTTGCGTTCACTGAAGATGGGTAAACTGCCGCCAGCCAACGGAAACCCTCCGTAGCCAAGGAGCATCCATGAACACCACGAACACTTCCCGCCGCGGCTTCCTGGTCAAGGCCGCCCTGCTTGCCGCCGCCGTGCCCTTCGTGGCCCGGCCCTGGTCGGCCAGGCGTATGCCCAGGAGCTCAAGCCCCTGCCGCTGGACAACCCGCAGGCCAAGGCCCTGGCCTACGCGCTGGACGCCACCGCCGTGAAGCACCCGAGCTTCAAGCCGGGCAGCAACTGCGCCAACTGCCAGTTCTTCACCGCCGCCACCGGCGCCTGCACGCTGTTCCCGGGCTTCTCGGTGCCGGCGGAAGCCTGGTGCAGCGCCTGGGCCAAGAAGGCCGCCTGAGGCCGGTCCGCCGGCCGTCTCGGCCGGTGAGACGCCCCGGAGGCTAGAATCCCCGGCATCGACTGATGCCGGGGTTTTCTTTTGTCCGCTACGCAGCTTGTATTTCTCCTGATTGGCGTCCTGGCCGGCGCCGTGCTGGCCTTCGTGCTGGTTTCGGCCGGCAGCCGGCGCCAGCGCGAGGCTCTGCAGGCCGAACACCGCGAGGCCCAGGCCCGGCTTGAGGCCGAGCTGCGCGAAACCCGCGCCGCCCGCGAAGCCAGTGAATCCCGCGCCGCCGGCGCCGACACCCGCGCCGCCGCGCTCGAGGCCCGGCTGCAGGCCGAGCAGGTGGCCGCCCAACAGCGCTACCAGGACCTGGAAAGCGCCCGCGAACGCCTGAAATCCGAATTCCAGGCCCTGGCCGCGGAAATCCTGGAAGACAAGTCGCGCCGCTTCGGCGAACAGAACGCCAACCAGCTGGGCCAGCTGCTCAACCCGCTGCGCGAACAGCTGGTGGACTTCCGCAAGGTGGTTTCCGACACCTACGAGAAGGAAGGCCGCGAGCGGGTCACGCTTCAGGCCGAACTCAAGCAGCTGCTCGAACTCAACCGCCAGCTCAGCGACGAGGCCGGCAGCCTCACCCGGGCCCTGACCGCCGACAACCGCACCCAGGGCTACTGGGGCGAACTCAAGCTCGAACGCCTGCTTGAAAGCGCCGGCCTCGAGAAAGGCCAGCAGTACCTCACCCAGGAAAGCTTCAAGGACGAAGCCGGCGACCGCTACCGGCCCGACGCCCTGCTGCTGCTGCCCGAAGACCGCCATATCGTCATCGACGCCAAGGTGGTCCTGCTCGACTACCAGCGCGCCTGCGCCACCGACATCGCCGACAGCGAGCGCGAACGTTTCCTGGGCCAGCACACGGCGGCCCTGAAAAACCACGTGCGCGAACTCGGTGACAAGGACTACAGCCGCCTGCAGGGCCTGACCAGCCCCGACCTGGTGCTGATGTTCGTGCCGGTCGAGGCGGCTTTCCTTGAAGCCCTGCGCCGGGATCCGGGCCTCTACGACTTTGCCTTCGGCAAGAAGATCATCCTGGTCGGGCCCAGCAACCTGCTGGCCTCGCTGCGGCTGGTGGCGCAAATCTGGCGCACCGAGGCCCAGACCACCAATGCCAAGGCCATCGCCGACCGCGGCGCGGCGCCGATTGACGAGA
>NZ_CAXBJS010000059.1:0-15478 GCF_963976025.1 uncultured Arenimonas sp. | reverse complement strand
GACGTGGACTGGGTCGAAAACTCCTCGTCCATGTGCGGCCGGATCATCACGAAAACCGTGGCCTCGCCGCAGACGCCGCCGGAGAGGCAGACGCGGTAGGAGAACTGGTCCTGGCCGGTGGCATTAGCGGCCGGCTGGTAGCGCAGCACGTCGTCCACGGCGCTGGCGGGGGTACCTCCGCCATCGACGGTGGCCGTGCCTTTCGTGGGTGGCGCCACCACCGCCAGGCTGCCGCCGGCCAGGCGCGCACGATCGAAATCGTCGTTCTCCAGATTGAGCAAGGTGTTTGGACCGCTGCCTTCCTTCACCAACACGCGGTCGTCGCGCAGCACGATTTCAAGCGGCGCCGGGGCGTCGTCGTCGCGCACCACCAGTTTCCAGCGGCGCGTGTGCGGGATTTCCCGTCGGGCGCCACTGATGCCGAAGTCCCAGTCGAACTCGATCGTTTCGTCCTGCTCCCGCGTGGTGTCGCCGTAGATCGTCACCGGCAGGGCCACCTCGGTTTGCCCGACATCGATGCGCAGCGGCGTCAACGGAACCTGCGCGTAATCGACACCCGGCGTTGCGCTGCCCCCGTTGCTGCGCACGGCGAATTCGACCGGGATCACGGCGGGGCCATCAAGGCGGAACACCATCTGGGCCAAGGTTTCGCCGGCGTTGCCTTCCACTGCCTGGGCATCCGGGGCCGACAAGCGGGGCATCGACTGCAGCGGCACGACTTCGTTCGTGGGCGCGGACGGCGGTCCGACACCAACCGCATTGCGGGCACGCACGGTGAAGGTATACGTGCGGCCATTCTGGAGCCCGTATATCGGCTTGCGGGGCAGATAGCTCACCTCCGGCGGGACATCGGCGGGCGTCGCTTCATAGATATATTCGAGGATCGGCATGCCACCGTCGGCAGGCGGATCAACCTCGACGCTGACCGCGCCAACCCCCGAATAGGCGCGGGGCAAGCCCGGCGCCTCGGGCACCGTCGCCCCGTCGGCGATCAGCGGGCTGGTGATGCGGATGCGGCGATTGCCTTTGTCGGCGATCCAGAGCTGGTTCCTGAAATCGACGGCCAAGCCGGAGGGCTGGTTGAGCCTGGCCTCGCGCACCGGGCCGCCGTCCCCCGAGAACCCCTCCGTGCCGGTGCCGATGTACTGTTCGAGGCGACCGTCGCTGGTGATGCGCAGAACGCGGTGCTGCCCGGCCTGGGCGATATAGAGCCTGCCCTGCTGGTCCAGCGCCAGCGCCGAGACGGTCTCCAGCTGGGCCTGCGCCGCGGGACCGCCCAGGCCGGCACTGCCGGCCACGCCCGTACCAGCCACCGTGGAGATGATGCCCTGCGGCGTCACCCGCCGGATCCGGAAGTTGCCATTGTCGGCGATGTAAAGGGTGCCGTCCGGTGCGACCGCCAGGGCCCCGGGCGAATCCAGGCGGGCGCTGCCCGCGGGCCCGCCGTCACCGGAAAAACCCGCGACGCCCGTGCCTGCGAACGCCGCGATGACGCCCGAGGGCGGTTCGGATGACTGCGGATTGAGGCGGATCTGCCGTACCCGGTGGCCGGTGCTCACGAAGAGCGAGCGCGTGTGGTCCAGAGAGTTCGAAACCAGCGCCGTGGGTGTATCCAGCCTTGCGTCGGCGGCCGGGCCGCCGTCACCCGAATCGCCTGCCGTGCCGTCACCGGCGAACGTACGCACGATGTCGAGCGTGTCCACCATGCGGATGCGGTGTGTCGCCGGATCGGTGAAATAGAGCACGGCCGACTCCGCCTCCGGCAGATGGGCAATGCCTCCGGGCACGCCGATGACGGCGTCTTCGCGGCTGCCACCATCCCCTGCGAACCCCGGTGTGCCGGTACCCAGGTAGGTCCAGACCGTTTGCGAACTGACCGCCCGGATACGGGCACCGTCGGCGACCGAGCCCGCGCCACCGCCGTCGATGAAGGTAGGCCCTTCGAAGTTCGCCTCGAGCCTCGGCACTTCCGACTCGATCGGGCTGGCAGCGCCGGTGCCGGCGTGCGTGCTGATGGTCTCCGAGGCACCCGCCGTCGCGGACAAGGCCGCCAATGCGGAAAGAAGTACTGCACACGACAGCAGCCGGGCACGACCCTGCAAAGAATTGACCAAGACAATAACTCCCGGGGGGCGGTTGTCAGCCATTGTAACGAGAGGACTTACGAGCAGAAGGAGAAAATCAGGACACTTCGCTGGTCGTCAGTCTTGTTCTTCCTGAACACGCCTGTCGAAACAGTGCGGTCCCGATCCGTGCCACCAGGACGCGCCGCTGCGAATCGCTTCATCCGTGGCCCTGGACGTGTCGTGGGTAAACGTCGCACAGATGCGATAGCGGTGCTGATCCACGATCTCGTAGTCGTAGCCTTCGCCGCTGACGGGATCCGCGATGGACAGACGACTTCCCGGAGCATCGGCCAGCAGGTCGAGGTTTGCGGGAAGCTCGGCCTGGTTGCGATAGTGCCCTTCAACGGCGGTGGTGATGGCCTGCAGGTCGCGAATGCGGCGTTCGTCGAGCCGGAATTCCCGCTGCGTCGAAGGCGACCCGGAAGCCCACAGACCCATGCCCAGCGCCGCGATCACCACCACGATGGCAGCCAGTGCCAATGCCCTGCCCGCGCTCATGCCTCACGCTCCTCGTTGCGCAGGTCCCACAGGTACCAGCCAAAGATGCCGCCGGCGATCATGCCGACCACGGCGGTCTTGAGCACGAAGCGCAGGGTTAGCTCGCCCGACAGCAGCGCGTGCACCAGGGTGATCAGGTCGCCCACCAGCACGCAGGCGGCGACGAACAAAGTCAGGTAGGTCAGCCAGCGCCGCACTGCCGAAAGGCGCTTGCCGGGACTGCGCGCCATCGCCCGGGAAAGGTGGTGCGCCAGGAACAGGTACACGGGGAACGCCACCACGATCGAAGCCATCGCCCAGCGCATCGACCCCAGCTGCCGCTCCACCTGCCAGGCCGGGTCGGCCGGATCCGGCCAGGCGCGGTTGATCAGGTCGAACAGCAGGCTGCCCAGCTGGAAGGCGGAAATGTAGAGCGTCGCGAACAGCGTCAGGTAAAGGAATGCCTCGCGCGCCGACAGGTAAGGCCGCGGCCGCGGCACGGGCACCGGGAACGGCACATCCGCGTAGGCCGCCAGGGCATCGGCAGCCAGCGCATCCGGCCAGCCGGCGGCAGTCAGAGCCTTGCTTATCGATTCACGATCCTGGCCACTGGCCAGGGCATCGCGCACGAACAACGCCAGTTCCTGTGTTCCGGTGCTCGCCATCGTATTTCCTCAGTCAGGGCGCGCAGCCCTGGGTGGTTCCCGGGCCCCCGAGCAATTCAAGATTGTCGATGCTGCTCCACAGGCCCGGCACGCCGTCGGCGAACTCCAGGTCCAGTTCAATGGTGTCCAGGCTGCCGCCGGACACCCGGCGCAGCAGCGTGCCCACGTCACTGCGCTGGCTGGGCGTGAACGTGCAGGTGGGGCAGCTGCCGCTCAGCTGCTGCAGCGCCAGCGTGGCTTCGGCGCCACCGAAGCCGCTGCGTTCGGCCGCCAGGAACCGCGGCACGCCACGGGCGTCGTAGATGAAGGCGGCGAAGTACTCGTAGTTCTCCCACATCTGCACGCTGAAGCCGGTGCCGGCGCGCGCCGGGTCGAACCAGTGCGAGCTGAGGTCCTGCGGCAGCCCGCCCGAGGTCGGGCAACCGCGACCCAGCGACGCCATCGGCTCGCTGCCCGAAAGGCCATCGATCGTGTAGCTGAAGGTGAAGGCATCGGGGCCGCTCGGGGCCACCGTCGCCACGCCCACGTCCACCAGCAGGTTGGAACTGCCGTTCCAGGCGGCGCGGTAGAGCTCGCCGGTCCAGACACCGTCGGCGCCGGGGGCCAGGCCCTGCAGGTAGTACCAGGTCGGGCCACCGTCGTTGGCATAGGCGTACCACAGGCCCGCCCACTGGTTGCCGGCCGGATACAGGAACAGACCGTGGCCGGGGCGTTCGCCGTTGAAGTAGCTGCCCGGTCGCACCTGTGGCGCCGCACCTTCGATGGTGGCGGTGAGGATCATCTCGCCCGGCGCCACACCGGTATTGCTGGCCACCACGTACCAGCGCCCGGGATCCGGCACGGCGTGCACGGCCGAACCGCGCTTGGGGAGTGCGAGCGCGACACCCGCCTGCGATGCCTCGGGCACCGAGGTGTCGGCGGCATCGTCATCCGCGCCCGCGTGCACCAGCTGCATGGTGAAGGAGTTGTCCGGTGCGCTGGAGGTCACGCGCAGGCGGGTGCTGCCTTCAGGCACGTCCAGGAAGATGCGGCGATGGCTGCCGCCTGGTGCCAGCCGCACCCCGGTGGGCATCCCCGGCGTAAGCAGGATGGGTTCTTCGACGTTTGCAGTGCGATGCAGACGCACGGGGAAGCCGCCGATTGTTTCGCCGGGAGACGAATCAAGCCAGACATAACCCAGCCGGCGCTCGCCCCCGAGCAAACCCAGGTCGCGCCAGGACAGCAGCAGGTCGAAGGCTTCATTCGCCGGCAACATGCCAGGGCCGGTCGCGATGAGGCTTCCGTCGGAAGGCAGCAAGGGCACGTCGAAGGCCACCAGGTTTGCACTGGCAGCACCGGCGTTGCGGTTGTGCAGCATCACCCAGTACTGGCCCACGCCCGCCGAAGGCGCCGGCAGCTGCGCGTCGCAGCCCGGGCTGGACGACTGCGCGTCGATGCAGCGCACTTCGTTCGCCTGCGGCAGGCCGTCGCCGTTGAGGTCCAGGCCCAGGTAGAGGTCAAGCTTTTCGCCGCCGCTCGTTTGCAGCGCGTCCACGTGCACGATGTGCGGAACGTCCCGGGCGCCATCGGCGACATCGAAGGCAAACACCTGGTAGGCCCTGCCGGCGGCGGAATCCCAGGGACTGGCAGGCGCGTCATCGACGCCAGGCGTCAGCGCGAAAGACAAGGCCGGCGCCAGCGGCGTGGTCCGGAACACGGCGGCCGGCATCGCCGGCAGGTCCTGCAGGGACTGCGTGAAACGGCCCGAGCGCGAAAGCACCTCGAGATCGCGCCGCGGGAACGGCCGCAGCATGATCGACACCGCGGCTTCGCTGCAGCGCGCCTGGGTATCGCAGAGGCGATAACGGAAACCCGCCTCGCCGGCGAATCCAGCCTGCGGGGTGAACCGCACAGCGTCGCCGACGACCGTGGCCTGCCCGCCCTGGGCGCTTCCCACCAGCGCCACCGGCGCGGCACCCAGGTTGGCGGGATCGAAGTCGTCGTTGTCCAGCACGTCGACCAGGAACGCCGGCGCATTGACTGTTACGACGCGGCGATCGGCCCGTGCAAACGGTGCACCCGTGCCCCCGGGCGGGCCACCCGTGGTGTCGTCGTCGATGATCGTTCCCGTGGCCACGGCCCGACCGGACTGCGCGCCGGTGATGGACTCAAGCACCAGCTCGAACGTCTCGTCCGATTCGTCAATCGTGTCGCCAATCACCTCGACCTCGACGTCGGCCGAAAGCTGCCCGGCGGCGATCACGCGATCGCCGCCATCAGGCGCGACCAGGTCGGTGCCCACGAGGGCGGTGCCCGACTGCGCACGCACACGGAAGCCGACGGGATCCGACGACACCCGGTCGAGGCTGACAGCAAAGCGGGCGATCGAGGTGCCGGCATCCCCCTCAAGCACGGAGGCGTCCGCGATGGAAATCACCGGCGGCGAAGGCTGCTGGGGGAATCCGCTTACCTTGCGCAGCAGGTTGATGCCCTGGTCACCGACGAAGAGCGCGCCCGACGCATCCACGGCCAGTGGACCGATGAAGTTGAAGCTGGCCTGGTCCGCGGGGCCGCCGTCGCCGCCGTAACCCGACTGGCCGGTGCCCGCAGCGGGGCGCACCACGCCAGCGGTGCCAATTCGGTAGATGCGACGGTAGACCGGCTCGGCAACAAACAGGCTGCCGTCGCCGGCGGCCGCCATGGATCCCGACAAGGTGAAGGGACTCTGCAGGGCCGGCTCGCCTTCAACGGGCCGGGCATCGCTGCCGTTGCCGGCGACGGTCGTCACGATGCCGGCCGCATCGATGCGGCGGATGCGGTGGTTGCACCGGTCGGTAAGGAACAGCGCGCTGCCCACGAAGGCCAGGTCGATGGGCGCGCAGAACAGGGCCTGCGTGGCCGGCCCGCCGTCGCCGCCGTAGCCGCTCTGTAACCCACCCGCGAACGTCGTGATGCTGCCGTCGAGCTCAACGCGGCGCACGCTGCGACGGCTGGCGATGTAAAGCCGGCCCTGCCCGTCTACCGCCAGCCCCCTGGGCAGGGGCACGCCGGCGTCCACCGCGGGCCCGCCGTCACCGAATGCCGAAGACGAACCGGTGCCGGCAACCCGCTCGACCGTGCCGTCGGTCCGCACGACGCGAACGACGTTGCTGCTGGTCTCGGAAAAGTAAACGTTGCCGGCCGCGTCCACGGCCAAACCTTCGATGGTGCGGAACAGTGCGTCCAGCGCCGGGCCGCCGTCACCAGAGGATCCCGCGCCGCTACGGCCGGCCACCGTGCTCGCCACACCGGCAGGTGTCAGCTTCCGGATGCGGTTGGGGTGGGCAAGGTAAACATTGCCCTGGCCGTCGGTGGCCAGGGCGCTTGGCTGGCCGAAGGCGGCTTCGAATCGGGCCAGGCCGTCACCAAGCAGCACGCCCGACCAGGGATGGATAATGCCGCCGGCGTCCACGCGACGGATGATCCCGGGGCCATGTGCGATCAGCAGGTCGCCGGAAGCAGTGAAGGCCAGCGAGCTGATGGTCGAAAGCACCGCATCGACGGCCGGCCCACCGTCACCACTGTAGCCGCTGGTGTTTTCGCCATTGCCGGCGACCACGGTGACGACGCCCGCAGGCGTGATGCGGCGGACACGGAAGTCACCACCCGCGACGTACAGGTGGCCGTCCGCCGCCAGCAGCAGCTTCTCCGGCCACGGCACCTGGGCCAGGGTCGAGATTTCGCCGGCCGGCGAGATGCGCCGGACGCGGTCGTTGCCACGATCAGCAACGTACAGCGTGCCGTCGGAGGCACGGGCCAGGGCGCGGGGGCTGGACACCATGGCGGAAGTGGCGGGACCCCCGTCGCCTGAATAACCCGCCGTGCCGGTGCCGGCCACCACGGTGAACACGCCCGCCTGGTCGAGGCGCCAGACCGCGTTGTCGGCCGAGAGGAAAAGATTGCCCGACGAATCACTCGCCAGGCCCTGCACGTTGAAGCGGTTGCCAAGGGCAGCGGCATCGGCGCGCAGGCGCACGGCGCCATTGGCTGCAATCTCGCGGATGCGGCGCGGACCGGCTTCATAGACGTGAATGGTGCCGGCTCCGTCGGTACTCAGCTGGGACGGCGACGACAGGGCGATTTCAAACTGCGGCGGATGCGCACCGTGGTACCAGGCATTGGCCGGGCCTGCCCAGGTCGAGACGTTTCCGGCCGGGGAAACACGGCGTATCCGGTTGCCCGCGCTTTCGGCAATGAAGATCGCGCCAGCGCCATCCACGACCATTTCGCGTCCCTGCCACGCGGCGTTTGCCACCGCCGAACCGTCGCCGACGCCACCGCCGGAAAATGCATTGATGGTCTGGGCGAACCCCAGGTGGGACCAGGCGAGGCCCAGGACGAGTGCCGTTGCGGCCAGGCCGCGGCACCCGCGACGAGAATCGAATCGCATTAAAACAGTCCCCGGAAAAGCAGTTTCGTCGAAAGATACCGAATCAAGCCGGCCCCCGCACGGGAACTCAGGACCCGCGCCCCTCAGGGCGCGCAGCCCTGAGTGGTGCCGGGTCCGCCCAGGGGCACGACGACATCAACCGAACTCCAGGCGCCGGGCACTGGCGTGTTCAGCGGGCCCGTCGTGAAGATGGCGTCGAGCTCGATCGACTGCAGCGTGCCATTGGCCAGCACGCGCCGCAGCGTGCCCACGGTGGTGCGGCTGGGACGGCCATAATAGGTGCAGCTCGGGCAGACACCGCCCAGTTGCTCCACGTCCAGCACGTCATCGGCATCGCCGAAGCCGGGTTTCTCGGCCACCAGGAAGCGCGGCTCGCCCAGGGCGTCGTAAACGAAGGCGGCCATGAACTCGTAGTTGGGCAGCATCTGCACGCTGTACCCGGTGCCGGCGTGGGCCGGATCGAACCAGTGCGAGCTGAGGTCCTGCGACGCCCCGCCGAGGTTGGGGCAACCGCGGCCCAGCGCGGCCATGGCTTCCGATCCCTCCAGCCCATCGATGTTGTAGCTGAACTGGAAGGCGTCGGGACCCGTTGGCGTCATCGTGGCCGAACCCACTTCCACCAGGTGGTTGGCACTGCCATGCCAGGCGGCACGGTAGATGGGGGCGTTCCAGGCCCCGTTCGCACCGGGCGCCGGCGCCTGCAGGTAATACCAGGTCGGTGAACCGTTCTCCCGGTAGGTGTACCAAAGGCCTGCCCACATGTTGCCGGCCGGATAAACGAACAGGCCATGGCCGGAACGGTCGTCGTTGAAGTAGCTGCCGGAGCGGACCTCGGGCGCCGTAGCTTCGATCTCGAGCGTGAGCGCAACTTCAGCGATCTCGTCGTCCCGATTGGCGACGACCGCGTACCAGCGCGCCGGCTGCAGCAGGCCTGAGGTGACCACCAGCGATTCCGCGCCGCCCGGACCCTCACCAGCAGCGACCGGCGTGTACGGCTCCGGCACCGGCGCCACCTGCGTGGCGCTGCCCCCCGGCAGGGGCACGGGCACCAGGTACAGGTCCACGTTGGCGTCGCTCTGGCTTGCCAGGCTTACGCGGGTGGTGCCCATCGGCACGTCGAAATAGATGCGCTTGTTCTCGCCGCCCGGCGCCAACGCGACCCGGCGCGTTTCGCCCGGCACCAGGCGCACCGGACGCTGGGAGAGGCTGTCGTTGGAGAGCAGGACCAGGAATTCGCCCATGTCGGTTGAATCATCGGCCAGTACCCGGATGAAACCCGCACGCAGCTGTCCGGACAGGAAGGTGGCGTCCTCCCACAGCACGGTCAGGTCGAAATCCTGACCATCGGGCAACTGACCCGGGGCGGTGGCGGCGAAACTGCCGTCGGTCGGCACCACCGGAATTTCGAAGACATCCACCTCAACCTGCTGGGGCTCAGGATTACGGCTTTGCAGCATGACCCAATAGCGCACCGGCTGGCCTGCCGCCTGCAGGATCTCGAGCTCGCAGCGCCGCTCGAATTCCATCTGGATGCAGCGTAGTTCGTCCTCGGACGGCAATCCGTCACCATTGGTGTCCAGGCCCATGTAGAGCGTGGCGTTGAACGAGAACTGGGTACCGTCCATGGCCACGACGCGCACGCGCCTCGCCTGGCCATCGGGAGCCGCAGCCAGGGTCTGAAGCTGCCAGGCCACGCCTTGGTTGGAATCCCAAGGGGATTCCGGGGTCGTGTCCACGCCGAGGGTGAAAGGCAGTTCGCGCGGCGCCACCAGCGGCGTGGCCAGGAAACGCGCGCCGGGCATCGCCCGGAGGTCGGTGATGCGCAAGCGCTCGCGACCGGTGTGTCCACCCGCCGAGATGAACTGGTCGTCCAGGGGCCTGACCAGCAGGCGCACGGTTGCGGAGAGGCAGCGGCCGGCGGTTTCACAGGCCTGGTAGGTCAACGTGTCTTCACCGGTCCAGTCGGCCTGAGGGGTGTACCGGAGGTAGCCGTAGTTGAACGAGGCGGTGCCGCGGGCCGGCGGGACGAGGATGCTCAGGCTCCCGTCCGGCTGCATCTGGATGCTGTCGTTGTGCGTGACCAGGGCGAGGTGCGGCGAGGCGTTCTCGGGCACGATGTCGATGTCGTCGCGCAGGAAAAACGCCTGCGTACCGGGCTGGTCGTCATCCTGGATGGCCACGACCACGCTGCCGCGGTAGCCGCCGCCCGAGACCACGGCGCCGCTGATCAGGTCGATCTGGACATTGAAGCTCTCGTAGCCCTCCACATAGGTATCGCCGTTGACCTGGATGTCGATCGTGATTTCCGTTTCGCCCACGGGAATCACGAACGGCTCGGCCTGCATGGCCTGGTAGTCGTGGTCCGCGGTCGCCGTGCTGTCGAGGGTGGTGACTTGCAGTTCGACCGGCACGATGGCCGGGGATTCCAGGCGAACGACGACGGGCGCTATCGTGATGCCGCTGTCGCCTTCGTCGATGTGAGCCCCGTCGAAGTTGGCGCGTGGCAGCCCAGCATCCAGGCTGGAGACCCGGCGGATCCGATTGTTCATGTAGTCCGCGATGTAGACATCGCCGGACTCCGAGAGCGCGGGACTGGCCCAGGCGCTGATCTGGGCGTCCAGTGCCGGACCGCCATCGCCCGCGAACCCGAAGCTGCCGTTCCCGGCCACGGGTTCGGTGGCCTGCACATGCGGCAGGTAGCGCTCGATGCGCGCGATGTCGGATCGACCGTAGTAGAGGTTGCCGTGGATGTCCACCGCCAGGCGGGTGGGCTTGAACGCGCCGATGGTGGTGATGATGCCCTCGGCGTCGATCATCCGCAGGCGGCCGTTGCCGCGGTCAGCGATGTACAGGTTGCCGTCCAGGCCGGCCACCAGGCCGTCGGGCGCACTGAGCTTGGCGTTGATGGCGGGGCCGCCGTCGCCGGAGAAACCCACCGTGCCGTCGCCGGCAATGCGGTGCATGATGCCGTCCGGACCGATCTTGCGGATGCTGCTGTGGTCGGAGACGTACAGCGTGCCATCCGCACCGAAGCTGATGGCCTTGGGCAAGCGCAGGGGCCGCTCGGTCGCGGGGCCCGGGTCAGCGCTGAACAGGTTCAGGCCGGTTCCCGCCACCGTCGTGACGATGCCGTTGCCGTCGATTCGGCGGACGCGGGCATTCTCCTGGTCCACCAGGTACAGGTCGCCGTCGAACGGATGCAGCGCGAGCGAGGTGATGCTCGAAAAGAGCGCATCGATGGCTGGACCGCCATCCCCCCTGTACCCGTGGGTGCTGCCGTATTCGCCGGCTTCACCGGCGATCATGGTCACCCGCCCCTGGTCGTCCACCCGGTGCACGGTACCGTCGGTGCTGAAGTAGTAAGCGGAGGTGCCCGGCACGACAACCACCGCCGAGGGGAAGCCAATCGCGGCCTCCAGTGCGGGCCCACCTTCGCCAGTGAAGTTTTGTGCGCCATTGCCGGCGATGGTTTCGATGGTCTGGGCATCGACGGCCGAGGTGAGACAGAGCGCCGTGGCGAGCGACACGGAGAGAAGGCGAAGCACGGAATAGTGGGTCATTCGGTAGGCCCTGAGGCGCTTGAATTCAAAGATTCGCCCAATCTAACGCAAGCCAGTCGAGGCCCGGTGAGAAATCTTCCCGCGTCGTTCAGCCGGCCAGGTGCCGCCGAACCGGAGGGCAGCGGCGGTCTCGGGTTTGCCTCATGCGCCGAAAAAAAAGGCGGGCCGAAGCCCGCCTTTTCGTTCAGCTCTTAGCTGGAATGAGCAGGGCTTAGCCCTCGCCTTCCTCGATGGCCTTGATGGACAGGCGGATGCGGCCCTGCTTGTCCACTTCCAGCACCTTCACCTTGACCAGGTCGCCTTCCTTGAGCTTGTCGGAAACCTTCTCGACGCGCTCGTTGGAGATCTGCGACACGTGCACCAGGCCGTCCTTGCCCGGGGCAATGGTGACGAACGCACCGAAGTCCATGATCTTGGCGACCTTGCCTTCGTAGATGCGGCCCGGCTCGACGTCCGAGGTGATCTGCTCGATGCGCGCCTTCGCGGCCTGGGCGGCGGCGGCGTTGACCGAGGCGATGACGATGGTGCCGTCGTCCTGGATGTCGATCTGGGTGCCGGTTTCCTTGGTGATGCCCTGGATGGTCGCGCCACCCTTGCCGATCACTTCGCGGATCTTGTCCGGGTGGATCTTGATGGTCAGCAGGCGCGGCGCGTACTCGGACAGCTCCGAACGCGGCGCGGTGATGGCCTTGTTCATTTCGCCCAGGATGTGCAGGCGACCGGCCTTGGCCTGGCCCAGCGCCACCTTCATGATCTCTTCGGTGATGCCGTCGATCTTGATGTCCATCTGCAGCGCCGAGATACCACCTTCGGTGCCGGCGACCTTGAAGTCCATGTCGCCCAGGTGGTCTTCGTCGCCCAGGATGTCCGACAGCACGACGTAGTCGCTGCCTTCCTTGACCAGGCCCATGGCGATACCGGCCACCGGCGCCTTGATCGGCACGCCGGCGTCCATCAGGGCCAGCGAGGAACCGCAGACCGAGGCCATCGACGAGGAGCCGTTGGATTCGGTGATCTCGGACACCACGCGGATGGTGTACGGGAACGATTCCATGGTCGGCATCACGGCCTGGACGCCGCGGCGGGCAAGGCGGCCGTGGCCGATCTCGCGACGCTTCGGGCCCATCATGCGGCCGGCTTCACCGACCGAGTACGGCGGGAAGTTGTAGTGGAACAGGAAGTGGTCCTTGGACTCGCCTTCCACGGCGTCGATGATCTGGCCGTCGCGGGCGGTGCCCAGGGTGGCGACCACGATGGCCTGGGTTTCGCCGCGGGTGAACAGCGCCGAGCCGTGGGTACGCGGCAGCACCCCGGTGCGCACCGAGATCGGGCGAACGGTGTCGAGCGCGCGGCCGTCGATGCGGACCTTGGTCTTGAGCACCGACTCACGCATGGTGCTGTATTCGAACTCGCCGAATTCCTTGGCCAGGTCGGCCATGTTCCAGCCGTTGGCTTCGGCCTGCGGCTTGAGCGATTCCAGCACGTCCTTCTTCAGCGCGGAGATGGCTTCCTTTCGCTCGAGCTTGTCGCGCACCTGGAAGGCAGCCTCGAGGCGGTTGCCGATGGCGGCCTTGATGGCGTCGATCGGGGCCTGCGCCTTTTCCGGCGCCTTCCAGTCCCAATGCTTGACGCCGACTTCGGCGACCAGCTCGTTGATGGCGTTGATGGCGACCTGCATCTGCTGGTGGCCGAACATCACGGCGCCCAGCATCACGTCTTCGCTCAGTTCCTTGGCTTCGGACTCGACCATCAGCACGGCGTTGGCGGTACCGGCGACCACGAGTTCCAGGTCCGAGGTCTTGAGCTCGGTGATGGTCGGGTTCAGCAGGTACTTGCCGTCGGCGTAACCAACCTTGGCAGCGCCGATCGGGCCCGCGAACGGGATGCCCGACAGCGCCAGCGCGGCGGACGCGCCGATCAGGGCCGGGATGTCACCGTGCACTTCCGGGTTCATCGACATCACGGTGGCGATGACCTGCACTTCGTTGCGGAAGTGTTCCGGGAACAGCGGGCGGATCGGACGGTCGATCAGGCGGGAGACCAGCGTCTCGCGCTCGGTCTGGCGGCCTTCGCGCTTGAAGAAACCACCCGGGATGCGGCCGCCGGCGTAGAACTTCTCGATGTAGTCCACGGTGAGCGGGAAGAAGTCCATGCCTTCGCGCTGGTTCTTGTTGCCAACCGCCGTCACCAGCACGACCGTGTCGCCGAACTTGACGATGACCGAACCACCCGCCTGGCGGGCGACTTCGCCCGTCTCGAGGGTGACTTCGTGCTGACCGTACTGGAACGTCTTGGTTACTTTCGCCACGTTTATCGCTTCCTTTGTCTCTGGATTCATCCCCACGAGGCACCCTGCCCCGCGGTTGTTGCATTTCCGATCCCGGATTTTTCCGTTCCCCGAAAATGCACACGGCGCATTTCTGCGCCGTGTGTTTTGAAACTGGTTTTAGCGGCGCAGGCCCAAGCGCTCGATCAGCGTCTGGTAACGAGCGACGTCCTTCTTCTTGAGGTAGCCGAGCAGGCTGCGGCGCTGGTTGACCATCTTGAGCAGGCCGCGGCGGGAGTGGTGGTCCTGCTTGTGGGCCTTGAAGTGGTCGGACAGCTGGTCGATGCGGGCGGAGAGCAGCGCGACCTGGACTTCCGGCGAACCGGTGTCGTTCGGGGTGCGCTTGAACTCTTCGATGACCTTGGCGGAATCAATGGACATTGTGTTTTCTCTTTGTGATGCGCAGCCTGCAGGAACGTCGCCTCTGGCGACGCACCGCGATGGCCCGCCGGTTGGGGGAATTGCTTCGGTAAAAGCCGCAAAAGTTTAACGGACAAGGGCTTGCCGGACAAGTCAGCAGGCGCTGGCCCAGCGGAACAGGCGTTTTGGCCAGACCTGCCCCGCTTCGTCGCGACGACCCAGGCCCAGCGACCGGCCGTCGGGGCCGACCAGGTTCAGGTTAGTCGCAACCTCGCCTGCGACGGGCACCGGCTGGCCGTGGCCCAGGCTGCGGGCCTGGCCGGCGTCCACGTGCACGGCCTCGAAGTGCACCAGGCCTGCCTCCACCGGCAGCAGCAGGGCGTCCAGGGCGGCATCGCCGCCCCCGGCGGCCACGGCTTCCAGGGTCTCGATGGTGAACATGCGCGGCTGCAGGAAGGGTTCGACCCAGGTGCGGCGCAGCGCGGTCACGTGGGCGCCGCAGCCCAGGGCTTCGCCCAGGTCCCGGGCCAGGCTGCGGATGTAGGTGCCGGACCCACAGGTCACGGCCAGGCGAAGGGTGTCGCCGTCGAGTTCCAGCAGCTCGATCGCGTCCACTTCGACCTCGCGCTCGGGCACTTCGATGGTTTCGCCGCGCCGGGCCTTCACGTACAGGGGCTCGCCGCCCTGCTTGAGCGCGGAAAAAATCGGCGGGCGCTGGCGGATGCGTCCGGTCAGCGGGACCAGGGCCGCCTCCACGCGGGCGCGGTCGAGCGCGGGCACCGGGCGCTCGCGCAGCACTTCGCCGTCGGCGTCGTCGGTGTCGGTGGTGCGGCCCAGCGCCACGCCGGCCTCGTAGGCCTTGCGGCCGCCCAGCAGCAGGCCGGCGATCTTGGTCGCTTCGCCAAAACACAGGGGCAGCAGGCCGGTGGCCAGGGGATCGAGCGCGCCGGTATGGCCGCCCTTCTCGGCGCGGAACAGCAGGCGGGCACGCTGGAGGGCCTGGTTCGAACTCAGGCCGGCAGGCTTGTCGAGCAACAGCAGGCCGTCAAGCGGCCGGAATACGGTGCGGCCCATCCGGCGGGCCTTCAGTCTTCGGCGGGCGGAACGGGGTTCTCGCGCAGCAGCTGTTCGATGCGCTCGCCCTTGTCCACCGAATCGTCGTAGTGGAAATGCAGCTCGGGCACGTGGCGCATGCGCACGGCCTGGGCCAGGCGATGGCGCAGTTCGGGCGCCAGTTCCTTGAGCGCCGACACCGCCGCCGGGCCCTGGTCGGCCAGCAGCGCGGTGACGAACACCTTGGCGTGGGCCAGGTCGCGGGTCACCTCGACGTCGGAAACGGACACCGACGGCAGCCCGAATTCACGGACCGCCTGGTGCACGATCTGGCCCAGGTCGCGGCGCAGCTGCGCCGAAACCCGGTCGGTACGATGGAAGCTCTTGGTCGCCATGGCTGCCGCCTCCCTTACAGGGTGCGCTGCACCTCGATGCGTTCGAAGCACTCGATCTGGTCACCCGGCTGGACGTCGTTGTAGGCCTTCACCGCGATGCCGCACTCG
>NZ_CAXBJS010000058.1:0-15487 GCF_963976025.1 uncultured Arenimonas sp. | reverse complement strand
CTGTACAGGCCCGACGGCGGCCAGCTGGTGTTCCTGCAGCAGCGCGTGCCGGGTTTTTACGGCGCCAAGGCGCGGCCGATGCTTCATGACCGGCGCAGCGGCGAAACCCGCGAGCTGCACGCCGACTGGGACCGCAGCGCCTCGGGCCTGGCCTGGTCGCATGACGGCCGCACGCTCTACGGCGCGATCGACGATGCCGGCACCAACCGGCTGTACGAACTTCCGCTCTCCGGCCCGCCGCGCGCCATCACCGCGGAATCGTCATTCACGGGCCCTGCGTCCACTCCGCAGGGATTGCTGGCGCTGCGCCAGAGTTTCATCGAACCGCCGACCGTGGTCAGCGTCGATCCGGACAGCGGGGCCAGCACGGCCCTCTCGCACCTGAACGACGCGCTGTTGGCCGGCACCGCCCTGGGACGTTTTGAGTCGGTCACCTACGCGGGTGCGGACGGCGCCCCGGTGCAGATGTGGGTGAACTACCCGCCGGGTTTCGACAAGTCGAAGAAGTACCCGGTGTTCGTGCTGATCCACGGCGGGCCGCACAACGGCATCACCAATGCCATGCAGTTCCGCTGGAACGCACAGGTGTTCGGCAGCTGGGGTTATGTCACCGCCTGGCCCAATTTCCACGGCAGCTCGGGTTTTGGCGAAGCCTTCGCCGATTCGATCAACCCGGAATGGGCTGAAAAGCCCTACCAGGACGTCATCAAGGCGGCGGACTGGCTGGCGGCGCAGCCCTGGGCCGACGGCGAGCGGATGGTGGCCGGCGGCGGCAGCTACGGTGGTTACCTGAGCTCGGTGGTCCTGGGTCGCGAGCACCCGTTCAACACCCTGGTCGTGCACGCCGGCGTGTACAACCTCTACACCCAGTACGCCGCCGACTTCGCCGGCACGGTACCGCGCTTCGGTGGTTTCTGGGAAGAGGGCAATGCCGAGGTCATTGAGCGCAACTCGCCGCACCTGGCTGCAGGCAACTTCAGCACGCCGACGCTTGTCATCCACGGGCAGAACGACCTGCGCGTGCCGGTGAACCATGGCTTCGAGCTGTTCCAGACCCTGCTCGTCAGGGGCGTGCCGACGCGCCTGGTGTATTTCCCGGACGAAAACCACTGGATCCTCAAACCGCAGAACTCGGTGTACTGGTATGCGCAGGTCAAGGACTGGCTGGACCGGTACAACCCGCCGCGCGACTGACGCCGGTTCAGGGCCGGACCGCGGTGACCTCGATTTCCACCAGGAAGCCGGGGTTGGCCAGCGCCGCGACCTGCATGGTCGAACGCGCCGGCAGGTTCGGCTGTTCCTCGGTGCCGAAGAACTGCACGTAGCCCTTCATGAAGCCGGCGAAGTCCATCCGGCCGGCCTGCTCGGGGTCGCCGACCAGGAACACCTGCATCTTCACCACGTCGCCCATGCCCAGGCCCAAACCTTCGAGCTGGGCCTTGATGCGGCCGAGCACCGCCACCGTCTGCGCTTCGGTGTTGCCATAAGCGGCGATGCTGGTGGCGGGTTCGTCGGCATTCGCCACCGGCGGCACCGCGCCGCTGAGGTAAACCGTGGTGCGGCCGGCCGGTACTTCCACCGCGGCGGCGATGGGGAAGTTGCTGTTGGGGATCTTGTGCCGCACGACTTCGGCGCCGGCGGCAAAGGACGGGGCCAGGACAAGCAAGGCAAGCAGCTGGATGCGGGATTTCATCGACGGTCTCCGGTGGGGTCGCGCAGGGCCGCGACGTCGGCGGCGCTGATCGGGTCGGTGTAGCGGTTGCCAAAATTGGTGCGCAGGTAGTTGACCACCGCGGCCACCTGCTCGTCATCCATCCACGACTGCCCCACGAACAGTTCCTGGCTGCGGTCGCTGCCGAAGGCCGGCATGTTGCGCCGCCCCTTCAGGATGGTCACGGCCAGGTAGGGTGCCGAGGCCGCCTTGGGATTGCCGGCCAGCGCGGGATAGTTGCCCGCGCCGATGGCGCCGCGGCCTTCGGGCATGTGGCAGCCCTGGCAGACCTGTTCGTAGATCGCCTTGCCGTCGCTTGCCAGGATCCTGCCGTCCACGGAGGCGCGCTGCGACAGCGCGTCCGCATCCGGTTCGTCCTGGCCAATGGCAGGCAGTGCCGCCAGGCCAAGGACCAGCAGGCCGCCCCCAAGAATCCGAATCTTCATGTCTTTTCTCCCGAAACCACGGCGCGCTCGTGCAGCCGGGTGATCGCGCTGAGCGCCGAGTTGACCGCGCCTTCCTGCCACGCCGGCTGGTAGGAAGCGTGTTCGCCCGCCAGCACGATGCGGCCGTCGAAGGCGCACAGGTTGGCGTAGTGCTGTTCACGCAGGCTTTCGGTCCACAGCGCAAAACAACCCATCGTGCCGGGCACGCGATGCCAGGACACGGCAATGCCGTTGTCGAACTCCTGCGGGTACTGCGGATGCAGCCGGCTGCCCTGCTGCACCGCCTGCGCCACCCGCTGCGCCGGCGACATGGCGTTGAAGCGGTCGGCGTCGTGTCCCCAGACGTAGGCACCCAGCAGCACCGCCTTGCCCGGTGACTGGTAACCGTGGCTGGGGTAGCCGATGGTGCCGATGGGCTGGGACGTGTAGCTGATGCCGCCGTAGATGTGTTCGTCTTCTTCCCAGAAGCGCCGCTTGAACTGCAGGCCGACCTTGGTCGAACCGGCATAGGGAATCGCGCTGATCGCATCGGCCATGGGCTGGCCGACATTCATCGGGATCTGTCCCAGTACCGAAAGCGGAATCGTGCACACGCACCAGTCGGCGCGCGCGGTTTGCGTGGTGCCGGGCGCTGACAAGTCTTCGTAGGTGGCGGTGACGCCGGCTTCGTCCTGGCGGATGTCGGTCACCCGGGCGCGGTAGCGGATGATGTCGCCGAGCTCTCGTCCGAAGGCCTTGGCAATCGCGTCCATGCCGCCGACGGGCTGCATCAGCGTGCTTTGCATGTCGTAGAGCTCGCCCAGCGGCAGGAAACCCCAGAGCCCGGACTGCAGGACATCCGAGGGCTTGAGCGGCTTGGAAAACACCGGCGCGCCCGACGGCCCGCCGCCCGGGGCCTTGGCGTATCCGCGGCGGTCGTTGCTTTCATGGCCGCCGGTATAGGCGTAGTTCCGGTCCAGGGCGCCCCACCACTGCAGCGAGGCGAGCAGCATCTCCTGGTCTTCGGCGGTCACCGGCGCATCCAGGGCGGCGCCGCGGCTTGCCTTGGCCAGAAGTTCGGCCACATGGCCCTGGTAGTCGGCCTTGATGGTGCGCAGGCGCTGCGGCTTGCCGCCGAAGGCGACCGGGTCGTGCAGCAAGGCGTTGTAGTTGACCTGCACGAAGTTCTCCAGCGCCACGCCCAGCCGCCGGCAATAGGACAGGATGCCGTGGTGGTGGTGCGGCAGGCGCCAGGGGCCGGGATTGATGTAGTTGCCGGGCGCGAAGCCGCAGTCCTGGGTGTCGCCGCCGAGTTCGGTGTAGCGGTCGCCGCCGCGCAGCGTCCACACGCGGCCACCGGGACGGTCGTTGAACTCCAGCACCTGCACCTGGTAGCCGGCGTTGCGCAGCTCGAGCGCGGCCACCATGCCGGCGATGCCGGCGCCCAGCACCAGCACCGACGCGCCGCGCGGGGCGGCGCCGAGTTTCGGGAAACCGGTGAAGCTGCTTTCGGCGGCGAAGCCCAGGCTGGTCATGGCCTGGTACATCACCGCACTGCCGCCGGCCAGGCCGATCAGGCGAAGCAATTGCCGGCGGGACATGGCTCCGGCGTTTGCGGGGAGCTGACGGGGATTCACGGTCATCGTGCAGCTCCATGGGCTATTTCGAAAGAGCTAACGGCACAAGCAAGAAACAACGGCCAATTGCGTCCCTGTGCCGTGAAAGTGCTTCGCGGCCGTCAGTTTGCGGTGTGAAGGCGGGGTCGCCCGGGGTAGGGTCCGCTGCGGGACACTGCTGTCCCGTCAACCACCAGGGGAACACCATGAAGACGATCTGCAAGCTGCTGGCGCTGTCCTTGCTGCTTTCCGCGGCGTCCGCGTGGGCCCAGCTCAAGCCTTACACCGACTACGAGCCGAGCCAGGAAGTGACGCACATCACGACGATCCAGGTCCACGCCAACAGGATCGACGATTACCTCGAAGGCATCAGGGATACCTGGGTAGCCTCGAACGAAGTCGCCAAGAAGCTCGGGCACATCAAGGACTATTCGGTGTACGTGAGCGAAATGCCGAGTTCGGGCGACTTCAACGTCGTGCTGGTGCAGTACTTCGAGTCGGCTGAACAGATGCAGCCCTCGAAGGAACGCTACGACGCGTTCATGAAGGCCTGGGGCAACGCCAACCAGGAAAAGACCCGCGGCATCAGCAAGAACTATCCGTCGATGCGCGACATCACCGGCGAGTACCAGCTGCGCCGGATCACGTTCAAATAAGACAGTGACGAACACGCCGGACGTTCCCGGGATACCCGGGGCGCCCGGCGCCTTCGCTCAGCCGCCGTCGGCGAGCGCGTCGAACAGCCAGGCCCGGGCCGACTGCCAGTGCCGCTTCACGGTGGCGGGCGAGCTGCCCATGGCCTCGGCGGTTTCCTCGATGGTCAGGCCGCCGAAGTAGCGCAACTCCACCACCCGGGCCTTGTCCGGGTCGATCTGCTCGAGCCGCGTCAGTGCGCCGTCCAGCGCCAGCGCATCCACGTTACCGGCCTCCTCGGCCACGTCCAGGCCGGTCAGGGTGACCCGGTGGCCGCCATCGCGCTTGGCCGCCTGGCGTCGGCGCGCATGATCCACCAGCACTTCGCGCATCACCCGCGCGGCCATGCGCACGAAGTGGCTGCGGTCCTGGAAGTCCATGCGCTCCAGGCCGGAAAGCCGCAGGTAGGCCTCGTTGACCAGGGCGGTGGGCTGCAGGGTGTGGTTGGCACGCTCGCCGCGCAGCTGGCGGTCGGCCAAGGCCCGCAGTTCCGGGTAAAGCACCGCAACCAGCCGGTCGCGCGCCGCCAGGTCGCCTTCGCGCCAGTCCCGCAGCAGGTGGGTGATGTCCTCGCTCATGCCGGCGGAGTCTAGCTGAGCCGGAACGGCCCTGTTCTGCGCCTTCTGCTAACGTCGGGCCGCATTGGGTGGCCGGGGGACTCATGAAGACATCAGTGGAAGTGCAGGTCCTGCAGTGGTTCGAGCGCGCGCTGGCCCAGAAGCCAGGGCACCGGAAACTGTGGCTGGCCGACCAGGACATGGAGCAGGGCGTGCGCGACCGCGTGCTGCGCCTGCTCGACGCCGACCAGGCGTCCGGCGCCTTCCTGGAAGAGACCGCGGTTGCCGAAGAAGCGCTGCCGCCCGAGTTCCCCAAGGTCGGCGAACGCCTCGGCGCCTACGAACTGCTCAAGCCGCTGGAATCGGGCGGCATGGGCGTGGTCTACCTGGGCCGTCGCGCCGACGATGTCTACGACCAGCAGGTGGCGATCAAGCTGGTGCGCCCGGTGCACCTGCTGGCCGCGGCCGAGTTCCGCCGCCAGCTGATCAGCCGCTTCGAGGACGAACGTTCGATCCTGGCGCGCATGAGCCACCCGAACGTGGCGCGCATCCTCGACGGCGGCAGCACCGGCGCCGGCATTCCCTACCTGGTGATGGAATACGTCGACGGCGTGCCGCTCACCGACTACTGCAAGGCCAACAAGCTGGACGTGCGGGCGCGGCTGGCCCTGTTCGCCAAGGTCTGCGACGGCGTGCAGGAAGCGCATCGTCACCTGATCGTGCACCGCGACCTCAAGCCCGACAACGTCCTGGTCGGCGAGAACGGCGAACCGCGCCTGCTCGATTTCGGCATCGCCAAGATCCTCGAACAGGAGCCGCTGCCCACCGACGGAAAGCGCCACACCTCGCTGTCGGCGATGACACCGGCCTACGCCAGCCCCGAACAAGTGCGCCAGCAGGCGCTGACCACCAGCTCCGACGTCTATTCGCTGGGCGTGATGCTCTACCAGCTGCTGGCCGGCGTGCGCCCCTACGAACTGGGCGGCCTGCGTCCGTCCGAAGCCGAAGCCGTGGTCTGCGACACGCTGCCCGACCCGATGCGCAAGATGCTCGAGAAGGCGGCGCTGACCGACGGCGAGCGAAAGGCTCGCCGCGCGCAGCTCACGCCCGACCTCGAGCGCATCGTCGCCAAGGCCATGCACAAGGAATCGGTGCGGCGGTACGGCTCGGCGCAGGAGCTGGCGGACGACATCCGCCGCTATCTCGACGGACAGCCGGTGTTGGCGCATCCCGATTCAACCAGCTACCGGGTCGGCAAGTTCGTGCGGCGGCACCGGCTGGGCGTGGTGGCGGCTTCGCTGGCGCTGGTGGCGGTGCTGGCGTCGGCGGGTGTTGCCGCGTGGCAGGCGCACGAGGCGCGCCAGGCCGCCGACGACATGGCGCGCATCAATACGTTCCTCAAGGACGTGGTCGCCTATTCAGACCCCTACGTGGCCGGCGGCAACCCGACGCTGGCCGAGGCGGTGGATTCGGCGATCAAGCAGGTGGACGTGCGCTTCACCGACCGGCCGGACCTGGGCGCGGGCGTGCGCCAGGTCCTTGGTTCCTCTCTGCTGGGACGGGGCCAGGTGGCAAAGGCGCGCGAGCAGCTTGAGCAGGCGCTGGCCGACACCCTGGCCGCGCACGGTCCGGAGGCCAGCCTGACGTTCGACATCCGCGAAAGCCTGGCCCAGGTCAGCAACCACGAAGGCCGGGTCGAGGTCGCCACCGACGAACTTCAGCGACTTCGGGAAGACATGGAGGCGGCCGGCCACGACCAGGGCTGGCTGTACTTCACCGTGCTCAACAACCTGGCCGACCTGATGATCCAGCAGGAGCGATATGGCGAAGCCTCCCGCCTGCTGGCGCAGGCCGATGCCATGCCGATCGAGTCGCTGGAAGGCCTGTCGCCCGATGCCCGCGCCGTGCTGCGGGCCAACCAGGGCAATGTCGCGCATTCGCAGGGGCGCCTGGCCGAAGCGTTGGCGATCTACGACGAGGCCGAACGCATGCAGCGCGAGGCCTTCCCGCAGGGCAGCCCACCGCTGTGGACGTTGCTGAGCAACCGCGCCTTCCTGCTGGTGGACATGGGCCGCAAGCAGGAAGCCCATGAACTGCGCAAGCGCACGCTGGCTGAGCAGCGCCAGGTGATGGGCGAAGACAATCCGCAGGTGCTCTCGCAGATGTTCGGGCTGGTAATGGGAGAGCTTGAGCAGGGCAACGTGGAAGCAGCCGTGGCCATGGCGCGCGAGGCGGTCGACCTGAGTCGTCGTGGCCTGCCCCAGCCGCATCGCGAAACCGTCATGGCCCAGGCGGTGCTGTCGCGGGTTCTGCGCGATGCCGGTGACCTGCGTGCGTCGGAAGAAGTGCTGGCTGCAGCGGAAGCCGACCTTGACCGCCTGGAGGCGGAGCCCGAGGGGCTGCGCGGCGCTTTCGTGGTGCAACGGCGCAAGCTCTGTGAAGAAGCGGCGCCGCTGCGCCTTCCCCGCTGCAACGGCGTCGCGGCGCCGGAGTAGTCCTCAGGCCGCCTTCGCCTTGCGGGTGAACCGCCGGGTGAAGGTCTCCATCGCCGCGAAAGCGGCCGGGATCACCACCAGGCTCAGCAGGGTGGAGGTGGCCAGGCCGCCGATGACGGCGATCGCCATCGGCTGGCGGAAGGCGGCGTCGGCGCCCAGGCCCAGCGCGATGGGGGTCATGCCGGCGGTCATGGCGATGGTGGTCATGATCACCGGGCGGGCGCGCTTGCGGCAGGCGTCCACCAGGGCGTCGTGCATGTTCATGCCCTTTTCGTCCTCGGCGATGACGGCGTAGTCCACCAGCAGGATCGAGTTCTTGGTGGCGATGCCGATCAGCATCAGCAGGCCGATCAGCGCCGGCAGCGACAGCAGCGTTCCCGTTATCAGCATCGCGCCGAAGGCGCCGCCGGCCGACAGCGGCACCGCCATCAGGATGATCAGCGGGTGGCTGGCGTGGTTGAACAGCAGCAACAGCACCGCGTACACGCAGAACAGACCGGCGCCCATGGCCAGGGCAAAACCGACGAAGAGTTCGACGAAGATTTCCGAGTCGCCGGTGTTCTGGATCTGCACGCCCGGCGGCAGCCGCTGCAGCGAGGGCAGCGCCTCGACTTCAGCCATCACTTCGCCCAGCGGGCGGCCGTTGAGTTCGGCGGTGAAGGTGATGTTGCGCTGGCGCCCGAACCGATTGACCTGAGAGGGCCCGCTGCCGCGGCGGATATCGGCCACGGCCGACAGCGGCACCGTGCCGCCCTTGGCGCTGGGCACGCGCATCAGCGTCAGCAGGTCCTGGTCGGACAGGTTCAGCTTGGCCAGGCGCTGGCGGAAGTCGCCGCTGGTGGCGATGCGCGCCGCTTCGGCGATGTCCACGGTGGACACGCCCAGGTCGGCGGCGCGGCGCGCGTCCGGAACGATCACCAGTTCGGGCCGCAGCAACGAGGCGGTGGAACTGACGGTGCCCAGGCCCTGCAGCGAACGCAGGTCGCGTTCGAATTCGCCCGCGGCGCGATACAGGCGCTCGGGGTCGTCGCCGCTGAGAACCAGCATCAGCTGCTCGCCCGGTTCGCTGCTGAGGAATCGCTGGCGCACGCCGGGCAGCGCGGTCAGCCGCTCGCGCACCTCGCGTTCCAGTTCCTTCTGCGACCTGTCGCGGTCGCCTTCGGGACCCCAGTCCAGCACCATCGTGACCTTGCGCACCTCGCCGAAACCGCTTACCGCCGGGTCACCCAGGTCGAGCACGCCGCCGACGGTGGCGTAGGCCTGGCGAAGTTCCGGGATGTCGCTGATCAGGGCGCGGGCGCGTTCGCTCATCTCGGCGGTCTGTTCCAGGCGCGCGCCGGGCGGCAGCTCCAGGCTCAGGTTGCTGCGGCCCAGGTCGGAGCCGGGAATGAAGGTCGCCGGGATGAAGGGCAGCAGCATCAGCGAGCCGATGAACATCAGCAGCGCCAGGCCCAGGGTTTTGTAGCGATTGGCCAGCGCCCACTCGACCAGGCGCAGGTAGCGCGCCATCAGCTTCGATTCTTTTTCGACGTGGGGTTTGGCCTTGAGCTGGTAGGCCGCCATCATCGGCGTCAGCAGGCGCGCGACCATCAGCGAGAAGATCACCGCCGTTGCCGCGGTCCAGCCGAACTCCAGGAAAAACTTGCCGGCGATGCCGGGCATGAAGGCCACCGGGATGAACACCGCGGCCAGCGTCGCCGAGGTGGCGATGACGGCCAGGCCGATTTCGTCGGCGGCCTCGGTGGCGGCCTGCTTGGGCGGCTTGCCCATGGCCAGGTGGCGGTCGATGTTCTCGACTTCGACGATGGCGTCGTCCACCAGGATGCCCACCACCACCGCCAGCGCCAACAGCGTGATCATGTTCAGGCTGAAGCCAAGCAGCCAGATGACGCCGAAGGTGGGGATGATCGACAGCGGCAGCGCCAGCGCCGAGATCCAGGTCGCGCGCCAGTCGCGCAGGAAGAACCACACCACCAGCACGGCCAGCGCGGCGCCCTCCCACAGCATGTGCATGGACGAGCTGAACGAGGCGCGCACTTCGTCGATGGCGGTGCTGACGAGCTTGAACTTCACCCGCGGGTGTTCGGCTTCGAGCTGCCGGATGGCCGCTTCGACGCCTTCGCCGACGTCGATTTCGCTCGAGCCCACGGTGCGGCTGATGCCGAAGCTCACCACCGGCTGGCCGTCGATCAGGGCCAGCTGCCGGCGTTCGGCGTGGCCGTCGGTGACCGTGGCCAGCGCCACCAGCGGCACCTGGCTGCCGTCGGGCAGCACGATCGGGAATTGTTCCAGCATCTGCGCGCTGTCGACCGTTCCGACCGCGCGGATGGCCTGTTCGCTGCTGCCCTGGGTGGCGCGGCCGCCGGAGCGTTCAAGCTGCGAGCGCGCCAGCTGGGCGGACACGTCGCCGGCGGTGATGCCGTAGGCGGCCAGCACGCCCGGGCGCAGGTCCACCTGCACTTCGCGGTCGATGCCGCCGCTGCGCACCACGGTGCCGACGCCGCGCACCGAGAACATCTTCTTGGTGACTTCGTTGTCGACGAACCAGCTCAGCTCGTCCTCGCCCAGGCTGTCCGAGGCCACCGCGTAGGTGACCAGGGTGCCGCCGACGATTTCGATCTTGGCGACCACCGGGTCTTCGATGTCGGCCGGCAGGTCGGCGCGGATGCGAGCGACGGCATCGCGCACTTCGTCGAGCGCGTCGGAAAGATCCTTGCCGATGCGGAACTCGACGAAGGTCGTCGACGAACCTTCGGTCACCGTGCTGACCAGCTTGTTGATGTCGGCCAGGCTGGCCACCGAGTCTTCGACCTTGCGGGTGACTTCGGTTTCAAGCTGGCTGGGCGTGGCGCCCGGCAGCGCCACGGTGACGGTGATGCCCGGATAGGAAACATCGGGGAAACGCGACACCGCCAGCTGCTGGAAACCGAACAGGCCCACCAGCGTCAGCAGGATGAACAGCAGGATCGCCGGCAGCGGCCGGTTGATGGACCACGCGGAGAAGTTCATGCCGCTCAGCCCTCGCTGGCCGCGACCACGCGCACCAGGTCACCGTCGGCCAGGAAGCCGGCGCCTTCGACCACCACGCGTTCGTCGCCTTGCAGGCCCTCGGTGACTTCGACCACGTCGCCGCTGCGCGCGCCCAGTTCGACGCGGCGCTGGGCAACGACGTCCCCTTCGCCCAGCACGAACAGGTAGCGATAACCGTCGCGTTCGACGATGGCGGCGGCGGGCACCGTGCGCACTTCGCGTTCGGCCAGCTCGATCTCGCCCGCTGCGTACATGCCGGCGCGCAGCCCGCCCGGGTCGGGCAGGTCGGCGAATACGGTGCCTGTGCGGCTGCGGCTGTCCAGGCCCGGGGAAATCGTGCGCACGGTGCCTTCGACCGGCTGGCCGTCGGGCGCCTGCAGGCGCACCGGCATGCCTTCCTCGATCTGCACCAGCGCGGCTTCGGGCAGTTCGGCGCGCCATTCCAGGCGCTGGTCGCGGATCATGCGCAGCAGCTCGGCGCCGGCGGTGATCACCTGGCCGGGCTGCACGTTGCGCGCCGAGATGACGCCGTCGTGCGGCGCGCGCAGGGTGGCGAATTCCATCCGCAGCCGGGCGTTCTCGGCCTGGGCGCGGGCGGTTATCTCGCCGGCGATCAGCTGCTCGGCCTCGCTGGCGGCGACCAGTTGTTCGCGGCGCAGGCGCTCGCCGCGCCGGGCATTGGCCGAGGCGACCTTGAGGTTGGCTTCCGCCTGGCGCAGCTCCATGGCCAGCGTGCGTGTGTCGAGCCTCAGCAGCGGCTGGCCCTTTTCCACCACGTCCCCGACCTCGACCTCGACCGAGGCCACGCGCTGGCCGGAGAGCTCGACGCCCAGCACCACTTCTTCCCAGGCGGCGATCGATCCCGAGGCGGCGATGCGGCGGGGCAGGGTCTGCATGGCCGGTTCGGCAACGCTGACGCTGAGTGAGGGTGTGGAAGGGGACGCGGCTTGGTCGGAACCGCAGGCGGCAAGCAACAGGCCGCACGAAAGCGCGAGCAGGGCTCGCAGGTCAAACGCCGTCATTGGTTTTTCGCCGTGGGGGTGCGAGGCGGCAATTGTCCCAGAACCGCGTGGAACGCGCATGGCCCGCCGGGTGTCCGTTCGGCTAGGCTTAAGCCGTTTTCGAAGGCTTTCCCGGGGAGAAATACGTGAGCGAAACGACAGCGGCACCGGACCAGGCCCTGGCCAAGCGCATCGCCGCGCTCGACACCGACTCGGCGATCAAGCGGCTCAAGGGCATCCCGGCGCCGGAAGTGGCGCTGATGCTGGCCGGCCTGCCGCCGGCCCGGGCCAACGACCTGCTCGCCGCGATGCCGGTCGGCGACCGGACGGAGGTGATGGCCGCGGCCCCCGCGGGCACCGACTGGGCCGACAGCCAGCGCTACCCGGAAGGTTCCGTGGGCCGGCTTCTCGAAGACCCACCGGCGGTGTTCCCGGCCGGCACCCGGGTCAGCGAGGCGATTGACGCCCTGCGCGACGTGGTCAAGAAGCGCCTGGTCACCTACCTGTGGGTCGTCGATGGCGGCCAGCGGCTGGTCGGCGTGGTGGCTTTCCGTGACCTGCTTTACGCCGACCGCGACCGCCCGCTGGACGAGATCATGATTCGTTCGCCCTTCTGCCTGCGTCCGGGCCAGGACCTGGTGGACGCCATGCGCGAAGTGGTGACGCGCCACTACCCCGTGTACCCGGTCTGCGAAGACGACGGCCACCTGGTGGGCCAGGTGCGCGGGCAGGTGCTGTTCGAACAGCAGGCCTTCGAGATATCCGCCCAGGCCGGTTCCATGGTCGGCGTCGAGAAGGAAGAGCGCCTGGCGACGCCGCTGTGGCGCGCCTTCAAGTTCCGCAACCCCTGGCTGCTGGTGAACCTGCTGACGGTGTTCGTGGCGGCGGCGGTGGTGGGCTATTTCGAGGACACGATCAACCGGGTGGTGGTGCTGGCGGCGTTCCTGCCGGTGCTGGGCGGCCAGAGCGGCAACCTGGGCGCGCAGTCCATGGCGGTGATGCTGCGTGGCATGACCCTGGGCGAGCTCAAGTCCACGCGCATCGTCGGCATCGTCACCAAGGAGGGCGTGCTGGGCCTGATCAACGGCGCGGTGACCGGCGCCCTCGCCGGCGTGGCCATGTATTGGTTCGCTGCCCGCGGCGGCGGCGAGGACGCATTGGCGCTGGCCCTGATAACGCTGGCGGCCATGTCCCTGAGCTGCATGGTCGCGGGCCTGGCTGGTTCGACCATCCCGCTGGTGCTCAAGCGCCTGGGCACGGATCCGGCGACGGCCTCGAGCATCTTCCTCACAACACTGACTGACGTGGTCAGCATGGGCTCCTTCCTGGGCCTGGTGACCTGGCTGGTGCTCTGAACCAGCGCGGATGTTGCACTGCAACGTGCAACATCCCGCCCCCCACGCCACGATGCTTGCGCTTCCGACGTGGGGGAGGGAGCTGAAAGCCCGCAGCTGCTCAAGCGCTGCGGGCTTTCTTTTTGCCCGTCTTGCCGTGCCGCTACACTCGGCCCGAGCCTGGGAGACGCCATGAACCGCCCGCTGATCGCCGCATTCGTTTTTCTGGCCCTTGCGGGCTGCGCCACGACACCTGCCCAGCGCGAAGAAGTCGCGACACCTGCCGAAGCGGCCGGGCGAGCGTTCATGGAATCAAGCCTGGTCCTGGTGCCTGAATCGGTGGGCGAATTCCGGCTGGTTTCGTCCAACGATTACCCGGGCCACCCCGAATGGGGCGCCGGGATGCGGTACGCGCATCCGGACTTCCCCGATGTGCTGGTGGATCTTTACGTGTACCCGGTCGGCCGGGCGGACCGCGGCGACGCCCTGGATTCAGGGATGGGGCAACTGCGCGACGAGCTTTCGGCAATGACCGACCAGGGGCGTTATACCGACATGGCGTATGGCGACGAAGTCGATTTCAACCTGGCCAGCGTGGCCGCCGACGGCAGGATTGACCTCGCTGGCTCCGGGCCGGAACAGGCGGCAGCGCCGCGGACCGACGAGCAGGAAATCCTGGCGGCGATCGCGGGCGTCGAGGCATCACTGGACCCGGCGGTTGGCCGCAAGCTGCCGCTGCGTTTCGCGCGCGACGGCGAGCCGCTCGACTCCGTGGCTTACCTCTTTTACCGCGGGCTATTTCTGTACAAGGGACGCATCAGCACCTCGGCGCGGGCCATGCCGCAGGACAGCTTCGACCGGTTCGCCAACCACGCCATGGCGCGCCTGGTGCCCGCGGTGGCCGTGCGCAGCACCGGTGGATGCCACCAAACCACGATCTCGGTGAATCCCGATGCCAGCCCGGAACAAGTGCAGAGACAGCTGATGCTGGGTGCCGCCGAAAGCCTCGCGCGCAGCGAAAACGAAGGCTGCAGTGAAAAACTCGACCCGACGGTGCCTTCGGGCCATCGCGGCATCAGGCTGGAGTTTCCACCGTCGATGTGGCGGTAGGCGTTCCCGGCGGGCGAACCCGTAGAATCGCCCAATGGCTGCTTCCGACTCACTGGACCACGCGACGGATGCGCTGGTCGACCGCGCCCTGACCCGCCTTGCCGAGCGCGCGCCGGCCGCCGCCGAGCCGGCGCGGCGGCAGGCCCTGGCGAGGCTGGCGGTCGCCAGCGATTTCGCCATCGATACGCTGGTCCGCCAGCCGGCCCTGCTTGAAACCCTGGACGACCCCCTGGTCACCGTGCCCGACCTCGGCGCCGACGCGGCGGCCGACTGGCCGTCGCTGCTGCGGCGCTGGCGGGCCCGGCAGTCAACGCGCCTGGTCTGGCGCGACGTCATGGACATCGATGACGTCGATGCCACGCTGGCCGGCGCCAGCCGCATCGCCGACCAGGCCCTGCAGGCCGGCGTGCAGGCCCTGATCGGGCCGCTTGAACAGGCCCACGGCCTGGTGCGCAACGCCGACGGCCAGGTGCAGTCGCTGGTGGTGTTCGGCCTGGGCAAGCTGGGCGGGCACGAGCTGAATTTCAGCTCCGACGTGGACCTGGTGTTTGCCTTTCCCGAACACGGCGTCTCCGATGGCCCGCGGCCGCTGGAAGCCGAAGCCTGGTTCACCCGCCTCGGCCAGCGCCTGGCGCAGCTGCTGGGAGACGTCACCGGCGATGGCTTCTGCCACCGCGTCGACCTGCGCCTGCGCCCGTTCGGCGCCAGCGGCCGCCTGGCCCTGAGCTTCGGTGCAATGGAGCAGTACTACCAGCGCGAAGGCCGCGACTGGGAGCGTTACGCCTGGATCAAGGCGCGCCCGGTGGCCGGCGACCTGGCCGCCGGCCAGCGCCTGCTCGATACGCTGCGGCCGTTCGTCTACCGGCGTTACCTGGACTACAGCGCGCTCGACGGCCTGCGCGAAATGAAGGCACTGATCAGCGCCGAAGTGCAGCGGCGTGAACTGGCCGAAGACCTCAAGCTGGGCCCCGGCGGCATCCGCGAAGTCGAGTTCCTGGTGCAGGCGCTGCAGCTGATCCGCGCCGGCCGCGAGCCCGGGCTGCGCGGTCGGTCCCTGCTGCCGGCGCTGGCCGCGCTGGCCGACGCCGGCCACGTCAAGGCCGCGACCGCCGAACGCCTGGCCACGGCCTACCGTTACCTGCGCCGGCTCGAGAACCGCGTGCAGATGCTGGCCGACCAGCAGGTGCACGCACTGCCCGACGAGCCGCTGCTGCGCCATCGCATCGCCCGCGGCCTGGGCCATCCGGGCGAAGGCGAACTGCTGGCCGAACTCGACGGCCACCGGTCGGTGGTCGCCGAAGAATTCTCCGGCCTGCTCGAAGCGCGCCGCCGCCGTAAGGCGCCGGTCAGTTCGCTGGTGCAGTACTGGCGCGCGCTGCCCGATGGCGGCGATCCGGCCGTGCTGGCCGACGCCGGCTTCGAAAACGCGGAAGTCCAGGACGCCCACCTGCGCGATTTCGCACGCACGCCGGCGGTGCGTTCCCTGTCCACGCGCGGCCGCCAGCGTCTGGACAA
>NZ_CAXBJS010000057.1:0-15569 GCF_963976025.1 uncultured Arenimonas sp. | reverse complement strand
CCGGGTCCTGCAGCAGCGGGTTCATGTCGCGGCCTTCCACCGCGCCCGGCAGCAGGCGTTCAAAGGGGTTGGACGTGAACAGGGTGAAGGCCAGGAAACCCAGCGCCACCATGCCCATCACCGCCAGCACGCGTGCCACCACCGGCGCCGGCAGGCGGCGCGAGAAACGCGCGACCAGGGCCGTCCAGAACACCAGGAACAGCAGCCACAGCAGCAGCGAACCTTCGTGTACTGGTAAGCGCGCGGCAGCAGCGAGTTCGAGTTCTGGGCGACGTAGGCCACCGAGAAGTCGTGCACCAGGAAGGCCCAGGTCAGCAGGCCGTAGGACACGGCCACGGCCGCCAGCAGGGTGTAGGCCAGCGGACGCGCGGTGGCCATCCAGGCCGCGTGGCCGCGGTGGGCGCCCAGCAGCGGCACCACCGACAGCGCCAGCGACAGCATCAGGGCCAGCGCCAGGCTGACCAGTCCGATTTCGGGCAACACTCAGTAGCCTCCCGGCGCGGCGTCGTCGGCCTTCTTGTCGTCCACCTTGTGCTTTTCGTGCGCCTTGCCCATGGCTTCGGCGACTTCGCGCGGCATGTACTGTTCGTCGTGCTTGGCCAGCACCTGGGTGGCGTGGAACTCGTCGCCGACCCGGCGGCCGGTGGCGATGACGGCCTGGTTTTCGCGGAACAGGTCGGGAAGGATGCCTTCGAAGCGCGCGGTCATCACCGCGTCGCCGTCGGTGACGCCGAAGCTGACCTTCAGGGTGCCGTCCTCGCGCTTGAGGCTGTCCTTGGCGACCATGCCGCCCAGCCGGAACACGGCCTGGTCGGCGGCTTCGCCGGCATACACCTGGCTGGGCGTGTACAGGTAGGTGATGTTCTCGCGCAGGGCCAGGGTGACCAGGCCGGCGGCGACCGCCGAGGCGGCGACCAGGCCCAGGACCAGCCAGAGGCGGCGCTTGCGGGTGGGATGCATCATGGGGTCTTGTTTCCTTGGCGGGCCGATTCGCGGCGGGCGGGTCCGGTTGATGCGCCAGCGCGGCACCACGAAATCCCAGGCCAGGTACAGGGCGAAGACGGCGTAGGCGCCGACCACGTATTCGAGGTAGCTCACGGCGTCTTCTCCACGCTGGCGCGGGCCCAGTCCTTGCCGGCCTCGCGCTCGAGGTTGTCGGCGCGCGCACGCTGCAGCAGCGACCCGACGAACCAGAACTTGGTGGCGAACACCATCACCCACAGCGGCCAGGCCATGGACGCATCCATGGTCGATTCGCCGAACAGCTTGATCGTGGCGCCCTGGTGCAGCGAGTTCCACCATTCCACCGAATAGCGGATCACCGGCAGCAGGGCCACGCCGACGATGGCCAGGAAACTGGCGGCGCGCGCGGCCGCACGCCGGTCTTCGATGGCCGAGTACAGGCCGATGACGCCCAGGTACATGAAAAGCAGCACCAGTTCGGACGTAAGGCGCGGGTCCCAGTCCCCCCAGGTGCCCCACATGGGCTTGCCCCAGATCGAGCCGGTGGCCAGCGTCACCGCGGTGAACAGCGCGCCGACCGGGGCGCAGGCCATGGCCAGGATCTCGGCCAGCTTGATGCGCCAGATCAGCGCGATCGCAGCGTAGACCGCCATCAGCCCGTAAACGAACAGGCTCATCCAGGCCGCCGGCACGTGGATGTAGAGGATGCGGAAGCTGTCGCCCTGCTGGTAATCGGCCGGCACCACCAGCAGCGCGCCGTAAATGCCGATGGCCATGCCGACCAGGCCCAGGCCGAATCCCCACGGCGTCCAGCGCGCGGCGAAGCGGTCGAAGGTCGGGGGCGAACCGAGTTGGTGGAACCAGAGCAGGACGGGATTCACGGCGGCGTTTTCAGGTCAGGGCGATACGGATCGCCGCGGCGGCGACGAGCGGGGCGAGCACGATGGCAAGGACCAGGCCGGCGGCCATCAGCAGCAAGGCGCCGGCCCAGGGCAGGCCCTGCGCGGCGGCCATCACGCTGCCTGCCCCGAACACCAGCACGGGCAGGAAAAGAGGCAGCGCCAGCAGGGCCAGAAGCATACCAGAGCGCCTTATCCCGACCGTCAAGGCCGCCACCACCGCGCCCAGCAGGCTCAGCAGCGGCGTGCCCAGCAACAGCGAGACCAGCAGCACCGGCAGGAGTTCCCCGGGCAGGTACAGCAGCTCGGCCAGCACCGGCGTCAGCATCACCAGGGGCAGGGCGGTGGTGACCCAGTGCACGGCCACGCGCACGGCGATCAGCCAGGCCAGCGGCACCGGTGCCAGCAACATCTGTTCGAGGCTGCCGTCCTCGAGGTCGCCGCGGTAGAGCGAATCGAGCGCCAGCAGGCCGGCCAGCAGCACCGCCACCCACAGCACGCCCGGCGCGATACGCGCCAGCTGCTGCGGATCGGCGCCCAGCGCCAGCGGGAACAGCGCCACCACCATCACCGCGAACAACACCGGCTGCGCCGCATCGCCGCGCCGGCGCCAGACCAGGCGCAGGTCACGCCGGGCCTGGGCGCGCGCCACCGCCAGCAGGGACGGCACGGCACTCATGCCGGCCTCCGCGACGGGGCCAGCTCAAGCGTTCGCACCGGCACCGGGGGCGCCGCGTAGGCGCCGTGGGTGGTCAGCAGCACGGCGCCGCCGGTGCCCAGGTGGGCCTGGATGAGGCGATTCACCAGCGCGATGCCGTCGAGATCGAGGTTGGCGTACGGCTCGTCGAGCAGCCACAGCGGCGCCGACTGCAGCCGCAGCCGGGCCAGGCCCAGGCGCTTGTTCTGGCCGGCCGAAAGCCGGCGCGCCGGGCTGTCCTCGTAACCGGCCAGGCCAACCTCGGCTAGGGCCTGTTCCAGGTCCAGGCTGCTCGGTGCACCGGCCAGCGCACGCGCGAATTCGAGGTTTTCCAGCGTCGCCAGTTCGGCCTTGTGGCCGGGCAGGTGGCCCAGGTAGGCGCTGCCGCGGGCCAGGTGGTCGCGGTCGACGATCCTGCCGGCAAGTCGGACTTCGCCGGCGTCGGCGGGCAGCAGGCCGGCCAGCACGCGCAGCAGGGTGGTCTTGCCGGCGCCGTTGCCGCCCAGGACCAGCAGGGCCTCGCCGGCCGGCAGCACGAAATCAAGCGGACCGAACACGGGTTCGTCGTTGCGCGCGAAACACAGCCCGCGGGCTTGCAGCAGCGGGACGTCGTCGGCCGGGGAAGGAGTCATCGCGGCGGCATGCTACCGGCTCGCCCGGAACCGCGCCATGACGGGGATCAAGGGCCTGGTTCCGACGTGATGCCTGGATTGCACGCAGCGGGTTCAGGGTGGTGAACAGAGCTGTCGGTGTCTTCTTTTGATATTCACGGCTTCGTGCTGGAGAATCGGGCGTTCGTTAATCAGCAGGACTGCTTCCATGCGCGCCAGCCCCCTCATGCTTGCCATTGCCCTCGGCCTCGGCCTTCCGCAGGTCTCCCAGGACGCGATGGCCCGCCAGTCGCCGGCCGCCGAAGCCAAGGTCCAGGGCCAGTCGATCTGGATCGTCGTCTTCGACGAGGCCCCCGCGGCGAGTTTCCGCGGCTTTGGCCCCGACGACGGCCTGCGCCCGAAGCTGGCCGCCACCAGCCCCTCGGCCACCGGCGCCGACCGCTACGTGTCCTCCAGTCCCGAAGCGCGGGCCTACGTGGACTACCTGCAGGACCTGCGCAGCATCCGCCTGGCCGATTATTCGGCCAAGCTGGGCCGCCAGCTCGAGCCGGTCTTCACCTACGTGCACGCCACCAACGGCGTGGCGCTGTCGCTGACCGCCGCCGAAGCCGACCAGCTGCGTGCGCAGCCGGGCGTGGCCAGCGTCAGCCCCGATTTCAAGCGCGAACTGCAGACCAATGCCGGCCCGCAGTGGATCAATGCCGACGACATCTGGAGCGGCAGCGTCACCGGCACCCCCACGCGCGGCGAGGGCGTGGTGGTCGGCGTCATCGACACGGGCATCAACCGCAGCCACGTCGCGTTCAACGGCGGCGGCCACAACAATCCGCTGGGCAGCTTCAAGGGTTATTGCACCAGCGTGCCCACGGCCTGCAACAACAAGCTGATCGGCCTGTGGGACTTCACCATCGGCAACTCCGGCCTGGGGGATCCCGCCGACACCAACGGCCACGGCACCCACGTGGCCGCCACCGCCGCCGGCAACGCCTTCGGCGCCGGTTATTCGGGCGTGGCGCCGCGCGCCAACATCATCGCCTACAAGGCCTGCGCCGAGGACAACGGCTGCAACTTCAGTGCCCTGATCCGTTCCATCGACCAGGCGGTCGCGGACGGCGTGGACGTCATCAACTATTCCATCGGCGGTGGCCTGGACGATCCCTGGATCGGCGTCGGCAATGCCGGCTACGAAGACGGCGAAGCCTTCCTGGCCGCCCGCGAGGCCGGCGTGGTGGTGTCGGCGGCAGCCGGTAACGACGGCCCGGACCCGGGCACGGTCACCAATCCGGGCAACGTGCCCTGGACCTTCGGCGTGGCCGCGGCCTCGCACAACCGCAACGGCGACAACAACGCCGACCTGCTGGCCATCTTCAGCGGCCGCGGCCCGGTGCTGCCCTTCAGCGTGGTCAAGCCCGACATCACCGGTCCGGGCAGGGACATCATTTCGGCCGGCATCACCGGCACGACCTCGATTTCGCAGAAAAGCGGCACCTCGATGGCCACCCCGCACGTGGCCGGCGCGGCCGCGCTGGTGAAGTCCACCAATCTCGCCCTGACCGCCGACCAGGTGATGTCGGCCCTGCACCTGACGGCGCGTCCCTCGGTGAAGCGTTTTTCCAACGGCGCCCCCGTCGATCCGCACCACCAGGGTTCGGGCATGGTGGACGTGGCCAAGGCCGCGCGGGCCGGCCTGTACCTTGAAGTGCCGGCGGGCAGCTTCCGCGCGGCGCGCTCGAGCGTCTTCACCGGTGGCGCCGAAAACCTGAACCTGCCGACCATGGCCCACGGCGGCTGCTTCAACACCTGCGTGCTCACCCGCACCTTCAAGGCGATGCCCGGCGCCGTTGGCACCACCTACAGCGTGCAGGCCAGCATCGCGGCCGGCGCCACCATCACGCCCAGCGTAGGCAGCTTCGCCGCAAGCGCCGGCGGCACCGCGGTCAACTTCACCATCAGCGCCCAGGACGCCGCCCTGGTGGGCGATTGGGTCTACGGCGAAGTCCGTCTGGTCAATACCAGCGGCAACGGCCGTCCCGACCTGCGCCTGCCGCTGGCCGTTTATTTCTCGCCGCTGTCGGACGAAGCCGGTGCGCCGGCGGAGATCGTCATCAACGCCAACCACGAGCGTGGTTTCCAGGACGTCGATTTCGATTCGATGCTGGCCCTGCCCAACGCGCGCTTCGTGATGACCGACCTGGCCGCCACGGCGGTGCAGGTGCGCAACATCACGGCCGACCCGACCAACGACGACGCCTTCGACGACATCGCGCAGAACTACAGCGAAACCTTCCAGGTGCCGGCTGGCACCGGCCAGCGTTTCCGCGTGCGTATCAGCACCTCGGCGGCGCAGCCCGACATCGACCTGTTCGTCGGCCGCGACAACAACGCCAATGGGCTGCCGGACGAGGCCGAAACCGTCTGCAGTTCAACCACGTCCGGTTCCGATGAATTCTGCGACTTCGAGGTCAACGGCGTCGGCAACCCGCAGTCGTACTGGATGATGGTCCAGAACTGGTCCGGCCCGGGCACCAACGTGCGCATCAGCCGCACGGTCATCCCACTGGCCGCCGGCAGCGGCGAACAGGCGATCGCCACCGGCCCGGGCAATACCGGCCTCAATGAAGCCTTCACGGTACGCGTGGGCTACGACGACCCGGGCATGGGCAATGGCCAGGAACGCCAGGGGGTGCTGGCCATCCAGCGCCAGCCGGGCGACACGATCCTTGAAATTCCGGTGCGCATCCAGCGCAACGGCAGCGCGCCGTCTCCCTTCGCCCTGTCCCACGGCCAGGCCCGCGAGGTGCTGCTTGCCCCGGGCGTGGCGCACGAACGCCTGGTGTTCGACGTGCCGGCCAACGCCACCTCGGTCAGCTTCCAGACCCAGGGCAGCGGTTCGGTTTCGCTGTACGCGGTGCACGTGGCCAGCCCGACCGGCCCGGTCATCCAGCCGGCCCCGGCGCGCAACGCCGCCGGCGTGCTGTCGTCCACCGGTGCCGGCGCCAACCAGACCATCACGGTCACCGGCGCCAACCTCAAGCCGGGCCGCTGGTACGTAACCCCGGTCAACACCGGCGGCAGCGACGCCACGGTGGACGTCAGCGCCACCATCAACGCCAGCACCGGTTCGCTTACGGTGAAGGGCGGGTCGTATTACGCCCCGGGCCGTGGCGGCCACGGCATCTTCATGTATCCGGCCGGCGCCGAGCAGGCGGTGCTCTGGTACACCTACTTCCAGGACGGCACGCCGACCTGGTACTACATGCAGGCCCCGCAGCCGACCGCCAATGGCAGCTGGTCCACGCCGATCTACCGCGCGGCCTGGAACGGCACGGCCAACCACCTGGTGGAAGTGGGCGAGGCGGTGATGACCGCCAGCACCGACAGCCAGTTCAGCTTCGCCTACAACCTCGACGGTTTCACCGGCGTCGAGTCCATGGACGCGTTCCTGGTGGGCTGCCCGTCGATCAACTCGCTGCCTGTGGACGCCAGCGGCAACTGGTTCGACCCGGCGCGCGCCGGCAGCGGCTACAGCGTGCAGCTGAACCCGAACTACGAGTTCTTCGCCGCCTTCATCTACGACGACCTGGGCCTGCCGCGCTTCCTGGCGGCCGAACGTGGCGGCGCCTTCAACGCCGGAGCCAACGCCATCCAGCTCGACCAGTTGCAGGGCTTCGCGCCGCTGGGTGCGCATACGGCCCCGGTGCGCTCGCCGGTGGGCACGCTCAGCCGCCAGTTCACCGCCAATGCCCTGACCGGCATCAGCGTGAACGCCACCTTCGGCAACGGCGTCACGGGTACCTGGAACGTCAACGACGCGGTGGTGCCGCTGGGTGGTTCGCAGGGCTGCCCATAATCCAGGAGCGCGACCACCCATGAAGCGCCCTCTGGGCTGCACCCTGCTGGGTTGGCTGCTTTTTGCAGCCAGCCCGGCGGATGCCTTCCTGTCCGCCAGCCAGAAGAGCCTCGAGCCCGCCGAAGAAATCGTGCGGGAAGTGGCGTCGGACAGCGGCTACTTCGATCTCGATTTCCTGGTCGCCCCCGACCAGGTGGCGACCGTCGCCACCACGGACCTGGCGCCGCCGCGCCTGGTCATTGCCAGCCTCCAGGCCGACGCGCAGGACCCGTTTTCCGCCTCGTCGTCGCGGCTGTTCCGGATGGTGACCACCCAGCAGTACTACGACCGCGTGCTGCACGTTGAACTTGAAGGGGCCGGGGCCGGCGTGGATCTTTACGTGGGCAGCGACGCGAATGGCAACAATGCGCCCGACGCGGCAGAGGTCGTCTGCAAGGTGACCGATGCCGGTCCGGCCGACCACTGTGCATTCAAGGCGTTCAACAACAATCACTGGGTCATGGCGCATCGCCGTACCGGCGCGACGACCGAAGTGAAGCTGCGCTGGTACTACATCTACTACGGTTACGTCGAACGCGACGAGCCCGGCCAGATGCAGGAGAACGCGGCACGCGTATCGGCACCAGGTCGGTCCGACGCCGACGGCCGGTTCCCGGTGCGCTTCGCCTACCCCAACTCCGGCATGGCCCCCGGCGACGTCCGGCTTGCCCGGGTCCGGGTCACCAGCGGCGGGCAGGTCATCGAACGCCTGATCAGGGTGGTTCGCACGGGAACGACGCAGGTCCAGACCAATCCGATGCTCGCCGAGGTGCTCGGCCCGACGACGGTCAGGCTGGCCCCCGGTGAAGCGCACCGTGAGATCGCCGTTGTCTTGCCCGAAGGCTCGCGCGAGGTCTATCTCTACATGGACCAGGTGGGCCAGGGCAGCGTTGGTTTCTGGGTACGGCCGATGGAAGAGCCATGGACGGGCCCCAGGCTGCCTTCGGCCCCGTCACCCAGCGACCCGGGGTCCTATGCCGCGAGCAGGGACCCCACCGCGTCAAACCGCATGAGCATCGCCTTCGTCGGCCCGTTGCCGTCCCTGTGGTACGCGACGCCGGTGAACTACAGCGCCTATCCGATCACCGTGAAGCTCGGCGCCCAGGCCAGCTTCGAGCCCGAGCTTCCGCCGGTGGTCAAGTCGGGTTCCTACTACAACCCCCGTCGCGGTGGCCACGGCGCGTTCCTCTACCGTTCCGGCTCGACCCCGGTGATGCTCTGGTACACCTACGACACGCAGGGTGACCCGACCTGGTACTACGCGCAGGGAAGCCACACCGGGTGGATGACCCCGATGCGGCTCTACCTTGCGGCCTGGCTGGGCGACCGCCAGCGCCTGTATCCGGTGGGGCTGGTGAGCCTCCGCGCGGACAATGCCGGGTCGCTCATCTTCGATTACGAAATCGACGGCGAACGTGGCGTCGAAACCTTGTCGCCGTTCCTGACGGGTTGCCCGCAGGCGGCGGGCCTGCCGCTCGACGCCAGTGGCCACTGGTTCGATCCGGCGTTTGCCGGCACCGGCTACAGCGTGCAGGTGCACCCGAACTACGAGTTCATTTCCGCCTTCATCTATGACCAGCTCGGTCGTCCGCGCTTCCTGGTGGCCGAAAGGGGCGGGGCTTTCGATGCCGGCAACGACACCCTGGTGCTTGAGCAGCTGCAGGGGTTTTCGCCCCTGGGCGAACACGTGACACCCGTCCGCAGTCCGGTCGGATTGCTGCAGCGCCGGTACCAGGACGGTCAACTCGCGGAAGTCAGCATTGCCGCCGAGTTTTCCGGCACCATCCCGGGCGCCTGGAATTCCCTGCACGTCGTGCGGCCATTGAGCGCGACCCAGGGCTGCGATCCTTGAACATGCCGAAGGCCAGGGCCCTGGTCCTCGCCGCGGCGACCCTGGCGACCACTGCCGGCCTGGCCATGCCGGCCAGCGCGCAGGTGGAGTTGCTGGACGAAGTCCGGCAGACCGTGCAAAGCGAGTCGGGCTACGTGGACCTGGAGATCCCCGGTTTCGCACCGGGCGAGCCGGTGATGGCCAGCAGTACGGAACTCAATGCACCGCGGCTGGTGATCCAGACCCTGTCGGCCGGTGAGCCAAACCCCTATGCCGACTCGCCGTCGCGGGTATTCCGGTTCATCGCCATCAATCGTTTCTACCGTACCTTGCAGGTGGAAGCCGAGGCGGCCGGTGCCGACGTGGATGTCTATGTTGGCGTGGACAGCAACGGCAACCGCAGGCCGGACCCGGAAGAAGAATCCTGCCGGGCGTCTGCCTTGGATTCGGTGGCGCGCTGCATTCCCGAAAACATTGACCAGTACATGTGGGTCATGGCCCATCACCGGGGCGGCGACACCGTGCCGGTGCATTTGCGCTGGTTCCTTTATTTCGACGGTTACCTGCGGGACGACAAGCAGCAGGACAGCAGCAATGCACTGGTTTCGGCGCCCGGCCGGGTGGGGGACGACGGCACGGTGCCGCTGCGGCTGTCCTACTCGGGCACGGCCATGGCCGATGGCGACCTCAGGCTGGGCCGGGTGCGGGTATCCACACCCTCGAGGACGGTCGAGATGCCGGTTCGTCTGCAGCGCGAGGGCAGTGGCTTTTCCCCGACCCTGCTGATGGGCGAACGGGAGATCACGCTTGAGCCGGGCCAGGTCCACGACCAGCTGGCGGTGCTGGCTCCCGCGGGATCAAATCTCATCCGTGGCCTGATGGAGCGCGTGAACGCGGAGCCGGTTGCCCTGATGCTGCGGCCCAAGGCATCGCTGCCGGCCGGGCCCTTGCTGCCCGCGGCCCCGATACTCAACGGCGAGGAGTCCTATCGGGCGCTGCCGATCAACGCGCGCTACGACCAGGTCACCCTGCTCGGCGACCTGCCGATGCTGTGGTACGTCACGCCGGTCAACTATGGTCAGCAACGCGCCGTCGTCCGGGTCCTGGCGGGTGCCGGCATCGAAGAGGACAGCGGTGCCCAGCTCCGGACGGTGCGCCAGGGCTCGTATTTCAACCCGGCGCGCAGTGGGCACGGTGTGTTCGTGTACCGCTCGGGCAATGCCATTTCGCTGCTCTGGTACACCTACGAAGAAGACGGCGATCCGACCTGGCTTTACGCCCAGAGTGAAGCCGATCCGCAGGCAGCAACCGGTGACCTGGGCCCGAGTTACCTGCCCCTGTACCGGTCCGCATGGCTGGGTGACAAGCAGCGGCTCTACGAAGTCGGGCACATCGCGCTCTATCCGCTTTCGGATAATTCGCTCGTGATGGCCTACCAGCTCGATGGACGCAGTGGCCTGGAAACGCTGCAGTACTTCCTGACCGGCTGCCCCGGCGTGGACGGCTCGCCGGTGGACGCCAGCGGACATTGGTTCGACCCGGCGCGCGCCGGCAGCGGTTACAGCGTGCAGGTTCATCCGGACTACGAATTCATCGCCAGCTTCATCTACGACCGGCTTGGCCGGCCCCGGTTCCTGGTGGCTGAGCGTGGAGGCGCCTTCGACGCAGGCGACCGACCGCTCGTGCTGGAGCAGCTGCAGGGCTTCGACCCATTCGGCCCGCACAGCCAGCCGGTCCGCACGGCCGTGGGCGTACTCAACCGCAGATACGCCCAAGGGGCGCTGGAGCAGGTTTCCGTGGATGCCGCTTTCGCGGGTGGCGTGGACGGCGACTGGCGGGTCACCGACCAGGTCCGGCCGCTGGGCCAGACCCAGGGTTGCGCGCCCTGATTGGGCATAATCGGGGTTCGCACTTCCCGGACGCCAAGATGACTCCTGAAACCAAGCTGCCCAAGGTCGGTACGACCATCTTCACCGTCATGTCCCAGCTGGCGCTGGAGCACAAGGCGGTGAACCTGGGGCAGGGCTTCCCTGACTTCGCCGTGCCGCAGCGGCTGGTGGATGCGCTGTCGCGGGCGATGGCCGAAGGCCGCAACCAGTACGCGCCGATGCACGGTATCCCGGCCCTGCGCCAGGCGATCGCCGCCAAGACCGCGCGCTGCTACGGCCGCGAGGTCAACGCGGACACCGAGATCACCGTCACCAGCGGCGCCAGCGAGGCGATCTTCGACGCGGTGCTGGCGGTGGTGCGGCCGGGCGAGGAAGTGGTGGTGCTCGACCCGTGTTACGACTGCTACGAACCGGCGATCGACCTGGCCGGCGGCATCGCGGTGCACGTGCCGCTGGACCCGCAGGACTTCACCGTGGACTGGCAGCGGTTGCGCGAGGCGATATCGCCGCGCACGCGCATGCTGATGATCAACAGCCCGCACAACCCTTCGGGCGCGATGCTGACCGAAGGCGACATGCGCGAGCTGGCCAGCCTGCTGCGCGACACCGACATCGTGCTGTTGTCGGACGAGGTGTACGAACACATCGTCTTCGACGGCGCCCGACACGAAAGCGTGCTGCGCCATCCCGAGCTGGCCGAACGTGCCTTCGTCATCTCGAGTTTCGGCAAGACCTACCACTGCACCGGCTGGAAAGTGGGTTACGCGGTGGCGCCGCCGGCGCTGACCGCCGAGTTCCGCAAGGTGCACCAGTACAACACCTTCTGCACTTTCGCCCCGGCGCAGTTCGCCTTCGCCGAGATGATCGAACTCGAGCCCTCGCATTACGAAGAGCTGGGCGCGTTCTACGAAAGCAAACGCGACCGCTTCCGCGAACAGCTGCAGGCAACGAAGCTGCGGCCGCTGCCGGTGCCGGGCGGCTATTTCCAGCTGGTGGATTATTCGGCCGTGAGCGACCTGCCCGACGCCGAGTTCTGCCGCTGGCTGACCGTCGAGAAGGGCGTGGCGGCGATCCCGCTGTCGCCGTTCTACGCCCGGCCGCCCGAAGGCCAGCGCCTGGCGCGCCTGTGTTTCGCCAAGGAAGCGGCCACGCTCGACGCCGCCATCGAACGGCTCAAGGCGCTCTGAATATGGACGACCTTCGTGTCTCGCTGGTCCAGGGCGACACCCTCTGGCACGACCCGGCCGGCAACCGGCGCCTGTATGCCGACATGATGGCGCCGCTGGCGGGACAGACCGACCTGGTGCTGCTGCCGGAAACATTCACCTCGGGTTTCAGCAACGACGCCCTGGCGGACGCCGAGACCATGGACGGCCCGACGGTCGCCTGGCTGCGCGGGCAGGCGCGGGCGCTGGACGCGGTGGTCACCGGCAGCGTGCAGATCCGCGACGGCGAGGGCGTCTACAACCGCATGCTCTGGGCCACGCCCAAGGGCGAACTGCAGTACTACGACAAGCGCCACCTGTTCCGCATGGCCCGCGAACACGAACGTTACGCTGCCGGCCGCCGGCCGATGACGGTGGAGCTCAAGGGCTGGCGGGTGCGCCCGCTGGTCTGTTACGACCTGCGTTTCCCGGTGTTCATCCGCAATCGCTTCGACGCCGAGGCGCCGGGGCGCTTCGACTACGACCTGCTGCTGTTCGTGGCCAACTGGCCGGCGCCGCGCCGGCATGCCTGGCGCACGCTGCTGATGGCGCGGGCGATCGAGAACCTGGCCTGCGTGGCGGCGGTGAACCGCGTCGGCAGCGACGGCAACGGCATCGCCTATGCCGGCGACAGCGCCGTGCACGACTTCCTGGGCATGCCGCAGGTGGAGCTGGGTGACCAGCCGCAGGTGGCGACCGCCGTGCTGTCGGCGGCGCGCCTGGCCGAACACCGCGAACGTTTCCCGGCCCAGCTCGACGCCGACCGCTTCAGCCTGCTCGACTGATTCAGCGGCTGGCGGCAACCATCACGCGCTTGCCGTAGCGCAGCTGTTCGTAGCCGTCGGCCGGCACCGGCAGCACCTGCACGTCGCGGAAGCCGACCTTGCGCAGCACCCACAGCAGGGCCTCGAGGCTGGGCACCAGGCAGATGCCGGTGGTCGAGGTCTCGGGGCCGTGGGTTTCTTCGGTTTCATCGACGATGGCGAAGTTGCCCATCATCGGTTTGACGAAGCTGTGGTGGCCGTAATCGAGCGGCCCCGACAGGTTGGGCGCGATCTGGGTTTCCACCAGGCACAGGCCGCCGTCGGCGGTCAGCGCATGGGCGGTGCGCAGGGCGCCGACCGGGTTTTCCAGGTGGTAGATCAGGCCCAGGCACAGCACCAGGTCGGCGCGGCCGGTGGCGGCGGCGTCGAGTGAATGCACGTCGGCCTGTTCGAACTTCAGGTCGCGGCCACAGCCGGCGGCTGCCAGGCGCGCGTTTTCGACGTGGTCGGCGCGGGCGTCGAAACCGCGCACGTCGCCAAAACCCAGGTCCTGCAGCTGGTGGGCGAACCAGCCTTCATGGCAGGCCAGGTCGATCGCGCGCAGGGTTTCCCGCGGCAGGTCGCCGAAGTGTGAGTGCACGGCCCCGCGCAGCATCGCCAGGCGGGTGGTATGCACCGGCGCCACCTCGGGTGGCGGGTAGGTGGGCACCACCTGGCCGGAAACAAGCCGGAACGGATAGAACCACTCCCGGGCCAGGCAGCGTGCCTCGACGTCGCTCATCGGTCAGTCGTCCGAGGGCAGGCCTTCGGGGCGCTTGGGCTTGAAGCCACGCGGGCCGCCGCCGGGTTTCTGGCCGCCGCCACCGCCGCCGGGGCGACGCGGGCCGCCGGGCTTCTTCGGGCCGCCGTAGGGGCTGGCGCCGGCATTGCCGCCGGGCCTGCCGCCACCGCCCGGCCGGCCAGCGCCGGCGGGTTTGCCCGGGCCAGGCCGGCCGGCGGCAGGACGCGCGCCGTAGGGGCTGGCCGGCTTGCCGCGCTTGGCGCCGGCCGGGCCCTGGCCGGGACCGCCGATGCGGTTGCCGAAGTTGTCGTCGCGGGCACCAGCGCGGCCGGGGCCACGCTTGCCCTTGCCGGGGCCGGCTCCCGCGCCGCCGCCGGGGCGACCGCGGCCGCGGCCACGCGGCTCTTCGCGCACGTGGTCGAAGCGGCGCAGCTCGCGCGACTCTTCGTCGATCGAACCGTTGACGTAGGAGGTCTGCTTGCGGTCCTTGCCGACGCGGATTTCGGTGGGGCGCGACTTGCGCTGGCCGATCACCGGCTGCAGCGTCAGCACCGCCGGCTTGTCCTCGAGCTTGAACTGGGCGCGCAGCTTCTCAACCTGTTCCGGCGGCAGCTCCTCGCTGTGGCCACGCTTGAGCGGCCGCGGCAGCGGGGTCGAACCATAACGAACGCGCTTGAGGCGGCTGACCTGGAAACCCTGCGATTCCCACAGCCGGCGCACTTCGCGGTTGCGGCCTTCGCTGAGCACCACGTTGAACCAGGCGTGCGAATCGGAGCTGCCGATGCGTTCGATCGAGTCGAACTTGGCCAGGCCGTCCTCGAGCTCGACGCCCTTGGCCAGGCGCTGCACCACTTCTTCGGCGACCTCGCCGTGGATGCGGCAGACGTATTCACGCTGGATGTTCGAGGAAGGATGCATCAGGGCATTGGCCAGCTCGCCGTCGGTGGTGAGCAGCAGCAGGCCGGTGGTGTTGATGTCCAGGCGGCCGACGGCGATCCAGCGCGAGCCCTTCAGGCGCGGCAGGGATTCGAACACCGTCGGGCGACCCTCGGGGTCGTCGCGCGTGGTCACTTCGCCTTCGGGCTTGTTGTACAGCAGCACGCGCGCGGGCTCGGTCAGGGCGCTGGCCACGAAGACCTTGCCGTCGAGTTCGACGCGGTCGCCGCTGCAGACCGACTGGCCGGTGCGGGCGACTTCGCCGTTGACCTTCACCAGGCCCTGGGCGATGCGTTCTTCCAGCGCGCGGCGGGAGCCGAGGCCGGCCTGGGCCAGCACCTTGTGCAGGCGCTCTTCGGCCTTGGCGGCGGCGGGCTGGCTGCCTTTCTCCTTGAGGGAAAGGACTTTCTTGGGGGTGTTGCTCATGACGATTGCTCCGGCGCGGCGTCTTCGCCGGCCTCTTCAGAAGGGGTGGGGGTGGCCGCGATGTCCTGGGCCACGGCCGCGGCGGCAACGCCGGCGGGCATGTCGAAGGGCAGCTGCGGCTCGAGTTCGGAAATGTCCTTGAGCTCCGCCAGCGGCGGCAGCTCGTCGAGGCTCTTTAGCCCGAAGTAGTCGAGGAAGGCCTTGGTGGTGCCGAACAGCGCCGGCTTGCCCGGCACGTCGCGGTGGCCGACCACGCGCACCCACTCGCGTTCCTCGAGCAGCTTGACGGTGTTGGTGCTGACCGCCACGCCGCGGATCTGTTCGATCTCGCCGCGGGTGATCGGCTGGCGGTAGGCGATGAGCGCCAGGGTTTCGAGCGTGGCGCGGGTGTACTTGGCCTGGCGTTCGGTCCACAGCCGCGCCACCCAGGGGTGCACGTCGGCCTTGACCTGGAAGCGGAAGCCCGAGGCCACCTCGACCAGTTCGACGCCGCGGTCGGCGCAGGCCTCGCGCAGTTCGTCCAGGGCCTGCTGCAGGCTGCCATTGGGCGCGGGCTCGTCCTCGGGGAACAGGCCGGCCAGCTGGGCCAGGGTCAGCGGTTGCGGTGCCGCCAGCAGGGCGGCCTCGACTATTTGTCGGATCAGGGTCTGGTCCATGGGGCTCGCGTTTGTCGGGTCA